>NZ_JAXBQT020000001.1:0-27885 GCF_047520755.2 Stenotrophomonas sp. FR010
AACTCATCCGTGTACTGCTTGCTGTTGCCCATAAACACCTCGGTCATTGCCATGAATTATGGCGTCCGGATGTCTACGAAAGGCTGGTCGGTCCAACGCATGCATACTCCGGAAAACCATAGTACCTACGGAAAATCATCGTTCTTGTTGCAATAGTGGCACGAGCCTAGCATGGCCCCATTCCATCAATGTGAGGCCATCCATGACGTTCAAAGCCCTGCTGACCGGCAAGACGAACAACCAGCTTTCGACCGAGCTGGTCGATTTCGACGAGGCGGACCTGATGGACGGCGATGTCCTGGTGCAGGTCGAGTACTCCACGCTCAACTACAAGGATGCGCTTGCGCTCACCGGCAAGAGTCCGATCATTCGGAGATTCCCGCTCATTCCCGGCATCGATCTGGCAGGCGTGGTGCTGGAATCCAGCAGGGCCGACTTCAAGCCAGGCGACCGCGTCGTGCTCAATGGTTGGGACCTGAGCATGGGCCACCACGGCGGCCTGGCACAGCGCGCCCGCGTACGCGGCGAATGGCTCAACCGGATTCCCGGCAACCTGAGCACCCGCGATGCCATGGCCATCGGCACCGCTGGCTATACCGCGATGCTGTGCGTGCTGGCCCTGGAACATGCCGGGGTGACGCCCGAGAAGGGCGATGTGCTGGTGACTGGCGCCAACGGTGGCGTCGGCTCGATCGCGGTGGCGATCCTCTCGAAGCTGGGTTACCGCGTGGTGGCCGCCACCGGGCGACCAGAGCACGCCGAGTATCTGCACAACCTGGGTGCGGCCGAGATCATCGATCGTGCGCAGCTCTCGGAGCCGCGCGAGCGGCCGGTGAGTGCCGAACGCTGGGCCGGCGTGGTGGATGTGGCCGGCGGCCCTACCCTGGTCAACGCCATCGCCGAGACGAAGTATCGCGGTGCCGTGGCCGCGTGCGGCCTGGCGCAGAGCGACGCTCTGCACGGCTCGGTATTGCCCTTCATCCTGCGCAACGTGACCCTGGCCGGCGTGGATTCGGTGAATGCTCCACAAGAGGTTCGCCAGCGCGCCTGGGATCGGCTTGCGACCGACCTGGACCCGCAGAAGCTGGAAAGCACCGTGCAGCAGATCGGCCTCGCCGAGGTGCTGGATGTCTATGAGCAGATCATCCCCGGCAAGGTGCGCGGCCGCATCGTCGTGGATGTGAACGCCTGACGCCTGTCGCGCCGGCGAGGGTGCAATGCCATCGCTGGCTCACGCGCGCGACTGACCGGAAAAACGCAACGTGCCACGCCAAGCCGCCTTATCATGGGGCGGCAAGGGCGCTTTACGCCCGGTGACGTACGCAAGGCAGTATCTGGATGTCTATGGAATGGCGCCCCTCGGGCTGGGGCCAGCGTGTCACCCGCTCGCCGGACTGGCAGTTGCGGCTGGATGGCGAACAGCTCGCGCTTTTGATCGACGGCAGGCAATACCACCAGCATGTGGCGAACGAACACAGCGTGCGGGTCGTTCGCGGCGTGCTCTGGTCCCGGGTCGAACTGACGACCGAGCACGGTGAAGCACTGTCCGTGGATGGGCTGCCGAACAGCCAGGGCTCCCGGCTTGCCGCTGCCGTTCAGCACGTGCTTTTCGCGCGCTCCAGACGAGGGCGCAAGGCACTGTTTGAGCACGTTCTGGCGCAGATCCAGGCGTGGCTGGCCGAGGCAGATGCGCTTACCGACCGAGGCACCACCGGCCGCCGCTGGATCACGTACGAACAGCAGCAGGCGTTGCTGGCCGAACGCCCGTCCCTGCCCCTCCCGTCAGCCGAGCTGGAGCAGCTGTTCCTCGACGAGGAGGTGCATGACGACCTGCACTCGGACCGCCACCGCATGGCACTGGATGCACTGCACGACTGGCAGCTGGATTGGCCCGCCATGTGGGCGGACGCCAATGAGGCAATGGCGACCCGTGAACTGGGTCTGGCCAAGCCCTTCCTGGACCGGGTCGAGAGCAGGCCGCTGACCGCGGAGCAGGCCCGCGCCGTCATCTGCTTCGACAACCGGGTGCAGGTCGTGGCCGCGGCCGGCTCTGGCAAGACCTCCACGATGGTTGCCAAGGCCGCCTATGCCATCGATCGCGGCTTCGTGGAGCCCGAACGGATCGTGATGCTCGCCTTCAACAAGGACGCCGCCAAGGAGCTGGAAGAGCGCGCGCAGCGATGCTTCGACCGGCTCGGCATGGGCGACACCGTGGTGGAAGCCCGGACCTTCCACGCCCTGGGCCTGTCCCTCATCGCCAAGGCCACAGGGCGCAAGCCCGATATCCCGGAATGGGCGGTCGACGCAACGCTGGGCTTCAACAAGCTGGCCGAACTGGTGGACGACCTGAAGGACCGTTCGACCCACTTCCGCACCCAGTGGGACATGTTCCGCCTGGTGTTCGGACGCGATCTGCCGCCGTTGGGTGCCGACATGATGGCCGATGGTTACGACCGCGATGGCACACCCTACATACGTACACTGCAGGGTGAGCGGGTGAAGAGCCTGGAAGAGTGCGTCATCGCCGACTGGCTGTTCTACAACGGAGTGGCGTACGACTACGAGCGGCGCTACGAGTTCGATACCGCGACGGATACCCACCGCCAGTATCGTCCGGACTTCTACTATCCGGACGCCCGGCTGTATCACGAGCACTTTGCGCTGGATGCCGATGGCCATCCGCCGAAGCACTTTGCCAACTACAGCGAAGGGATGCACTGGAAGCGGCAGCAGCATGCGGCACGCGGCACCGCACTGGTCGAAACGACGTCGTTCGGCCTGCGCAGTGGACAGGCCCTGCAGCATCTTGCCGAGCGGCTGGGTGCGTCTGGTGTCGAACTCGACCCGCACCCGGACCGCGAGCTGCCTGACCAGGGCGCCAAGCCGATGCCGGATGCAGACCTGATTGGCCTGATGCGCACCTTCATTGCGCATGCCAAGAGCAACTGCCTGACGCTGGATGACATGGCGGCGCGCCTGCGGCAGATGCCCGAGGATCAGTTCAAGGAACGCTACCGGCGCTTCCTGGAGATCGCCGGGCCGGTTTTCCAGGCCTGGGACAACGCGCTGGCTGACGAGCGCAGCATCGACTTCGAGGACATGCTCAACATGGCCGCCGGGCTGCTGGAACAGGGCCACTATGAGTCGCCCTACGAACTGGTGATGGCCGACGAATTCCAGGACGCGTCGCGCGCCCGTGCGCGCCTCTGCCGTGCCTTGGTCAGCCAACCGGGCCGCCATCTGTTTGCGGTGGGCGATGACTGGCAATCGATCAATCGCTTCGCTGGCGCCGACGTTTCGGTGATGACCGGATTCCGCGAATGGATGGGGCATGGCCAGGTGCTGAAACTGGAGCAGACGTTCCGCTGCCCGCAGGCGCTGTGTGATGTTTCCAGCCGCTTCATCAGCCGCAACCCCGCGCAGATCGCCAAGAAGGTCCGCTCTGCTGCGCCGGCAATGGGCCCGGTGCTGCAGGCGTTCCAGATGAACCGGCGTGAGGAGGTGCACGATGGCGTTCGCCAATACCTGTCGAAACTGCACCAGCAACTATTGTCAGGCGCGGTGGCGCAGGGCCGCAACGGGCGCGTGACGGTCTTTGTTCTGGGGCGCTACCGCGCGGACCGCGGCGCGGTGCCTTCGGATTGGAAGACGGCCTTTGGCAGCACGATGGACGTCGAGTTCCTGACCGCACATCGATCAAAGGGGCGCGAGGCGGACTACGTGATCCTGCCGGGCGTGATCAACCGCAGCTTCCCGAGCCTGCGCGCGGATGACCCGGTGCTTTCGCTGGCAATGCCGGACGGCGATACCTATCCGCTGAGCGAAGAACGGCGCCTGTTCTATGTCGCGCTGACGCGGGCGCGACGATCGGTTGCGATGTTCACCCTGCAGGGCAAGCACTCGCCGTTCCTGGATGAGCTGGTGAAGGAAGGCGCAGTGGAAGTGACCACGATTTCAGGCGCGGCCATCCGCGAAGAGCGCTGCCCGGTGTGCAAGGTGGGCGTGTTCGTGGACCGCAATGGGCCGCATGGGGCGTTCCGGTCGTGCTCGAGTTACCCGTTGTGCCATAACAAGCCGAAGGGTGGGCGTCGGGGATGAGTGCATCTGTCTTCATGCATCGGCGCTCGCCCATCTCACGTGGTGCAAGCTGACCTGATTGTTCGATGGCCGTGTGACGGCTGCGGAGGAAGCAAGAAGGTCCAAGATGGAGGGCTGCAACGTCCCTCCAAGCCAATGAAGACGCTGCACCAGATTCGCTCGTACTTGCCGCATATCAATGACGACAAGGGTGGCCTCGCACACCAAGCCAGCAAACGACACCTCATTGGAAGTCCAGCACCGTCCAGGCAGCCGGCCAGCCGCACCAGCGCCGGCCAAGATTTTCTGCTACGGCTTACGCACCATCACGATAGTTGTTCTGCGGCTGGGGAAAAATCTTCCCAAACCAATGGGGGAGATCAGGCCCGTCCAACGCTAGTGGATATCAGGGGGCTGAAGCGCTCCCCATGTACTTAGTCCACTACCGGGAATCATGAAAAGATGCCGTCGGCCCTTCAAGTCCATCCAGGCTGCCTGTTCAGGCCGCTGCCGTTGATCAAAGAAGCGGCCGACCCTCGCATCTGGGAGGACCACGCGGTCGTTGTCTCCAGCCCCCAGCCGCTGTCGGGGCGCATATTCTCTTCAATCTCATTTACTGACTGGAGGATGGACGAAGCAAGGCTAAGGCCGCTTCTACTCATCACAGCAAGGCTCAGTCGTGTCCACAGGCTCAAAGCGGTCAAGAGCCATTCCCTTGCTCCCATCGCCGCAGACCGCATCGTTCAAAGTCTTCGTCCGCTGGCAACCAGCGACCTTCGGGAATGGAAGCGCTTCTTGGAGCAGCTCACCCATTGCTCCGGAGTTGCGCATTTTCAACTTCGATCGGATCGCTCTTGGGTAGGAGCTACATCACCCTTGGAAGCAAGCCTGGTCTGCCCGTCGGAAGCCAGGGTGCCGCAGCAGATAGAAGATTTGATGTCATTCCTCGCGGAGCATCTCGATAGCCCGAATGAGCAGGTGGACGAAGCTGCAGCATTTCAGTTCTTGTCGATCCATCCGTTGCACGACGGCAACGGCAGAGCAGTGCGAACCCTGTTGATCATTGCGTCATGTTCCAAGTGGTGGACCCAGGTCCAGAACAATATGTGTGGGGTACAATAATGCACACCAGATCGATCCTGTTTGCAGCCATTTTTGTGGTCACCGCAACTGCCTGCTCAGAACAAACGGCCTCTGACCAGAGCAGTATGTCAACGACGGCAGAACGAGCCGTTTCGCGGACCGCCAACCCGGATCAGGCACCACGCGCCATCGCGTCGCGGCAATCAAACGTTGGCGGACCCAATGACTCCAATGCAGTTGCACAGCGCCTATGCACTGGAGACTGCAGAGACGCCGGACCGTTGCAGGCAAAGTCGCAAGAAGAAGCTGAGTGGCTGATCCGCCACAAATATCCATCGCAAATTGAACTCGAGCGACTGCGTTCAGAGTCGATAGATGTACTGCAACAAAAGGCGTCAGCGGGTGACCCCACTGCATCTGCGGTGCTGGGAAAACGGATTGCCATGGAGAAAAATTTCATGGACGGCCAGGTGCTACTCCGAAATCAGGTGCTATCAGGCAACTTCTACGCGCTATACGCGATCTCGGAGTCGTACCGCGAATCGAAAGTGCCAAACGCGGTAGATGGTGCAGCCTACCTCCGTTTGGCCTACATCCTGGGCGATCACAAGGCAGCGATTGAGATTGCGAAGATGCGCCTCAGCTCAGCCGAGCTGGCGGCTGCCGACAGCAGGGCATCTCTGCTTTACAAGGGATTCGCAGGCGACCAAGTGCCTGATCCACGCCCTCAGGGGTAGGCTCACTACAAGCCATAGAGCGCCCTTTTGAGGGCGCTCTTACTTCACCGGTTGGATTGCATGACCTACTGCAGAAGCGCAATCGGGGCGCGCCATGGCCCATGTCATGCCAGCGATGCATCCTTCAACAAAAAAGCCCCTGCAAGAACAGGGGCTTCTTTAATCCTGGCGGAGAGAGTGGGATTCGAACCCACGGAAGGTTTAACCCTTCGCCGGTTTTCAAGACCGGTGCCTTAAACCGCTCGGCCATCTCTCCAATCGGGTCCCCGGTCGCCCGGGCAGCGACGTATTCTCGCACGTGAAGCGCATTTGCCCAAGACCACCCTTGCCCCTGACCTTCGCATCCGGCACGGTGGGGGCCTTCACCGCACTCGGAGCCGCCATGGCCCATCTCGATCTGGCCAACCTGCGCACCTGCCTGCTGGACGACACCCAGCTGGCTGCGGTGGCCCTGCACCGCACCTTCGCCGGACACCTGCCGGTCAGCAGCGGGCAGCTGGTGGTCTGCGATCCGCTGGTCCAGGCCGAGGCACCGGCGCTGGCCGACTACACCGCCCCGCTGGGCCGGCATCCGGTCGAGATCATCGTGCACAGCGGCCGCCCGGCGCTGGCCGTGGTCTGGTTCAAACCCCGCGAAGCTCTCACCGAGACCGCCCTGCACTGGCAGATGGCGCGCTGGACCACGCAGGACCTGACCGGCCTCGATGAGGACAGCTTCATCGGCTACCCGGTCGATGCCGGCATCGGTTGCTTCATGGACACCGACACCCAGCAGGCGCTGCTGGCCCTGATCGAAGAGGCCGATGGCGACGAAGACGGTGAATGGTCGGATGCACTGATCGACCACGATGGCCTGGATGAAGGCGCCGAATATCGCCCCTGGGGCGAGGACTCGCCGCACGGCCTGGTGGTGTTCACTAGCGGCTGGGGCGACGGTGTCTATCCCAGCTACTGGGCGCTGGATACGTCCGGCATTCCGGTCGCGCTGGTCACCGACTTCCTTTGCATCCAAGGCGGTGATGGGCGCGACGAGCGCGAGATTGCCGACCAGGCCTATCGCGACAACCTGCCAGTTGCAGAAGCCGAGGCGCTGGCGCGACTGGTGGCTGCCGTCGAACGAGACGACACGGAGGCATTGCAGGACCTGCTGAAGGGTGCGCCGCAGCGCGCCAACCAGATCGAACCGGGCTGCGGCGGCACTGCCCTGTACGAGGCGATCCGCCTGGACCGCCCGCAGGCATTGCGGGTGCTGCTACAGGGTGGCGAGCTACCGGCGATGCCCGAGCGCCTGCACATGAGCAAGGTGACCGGCTATCTGGACTATGCGCGCTTCCTGAAGAAGCCGCGCAGCGCGGAACTGATGGCGGTGCTGGAAGCGCCGGTCATTGCCGAGCCCACATCGGCCGCAGCGCGACGCCGCAGCTTCTGGGACCGGCTGTTCGGCCGGAACTGATCAGCGCTGGAAAACAGCAACGCCGGGCATGGCCCGGCGCTACCGTTTCACAGATTAGCGGTGCAGTTGCGGGTAGGTGCCTCAGCCGGCATCCACCGCCAGCGCACCCAGCGCACTGGCCTTGATCCGCTCCTTGGCCTTCTCACAGGCGCCACCGCAATCCAGGCGCGAGGCCTCCAGCTGCGGCGGCAGATGTTCGGCCAGGAAGTCGATGAACACGCGCACCGCTGGCAACAGCCCGCGGCGCGAGGCGAACACGGCGTGGCACACGCCCTGCGGCAACGACCAGTCCGGCAGCACCACTTCCAGCTCGCCATTGCGCACGGCGTCGGCGCAGACGGTTTCCGGCAGCATGGTGATGCCAAAGCCGTCCTTCACCATGCTCTGCAGCAGCGGGAAGTCGAAGCCGGCCACGCGCGGCTGCAGGTCAACCCGGCGCACTTCGCCTTCCGGGCCATGCAGTTCCCAGCGCTGGCGTGCTTCGTCTTCGCTGATGCTGAGGGTGACGTGCTGGGTGAGCTCTTCCGGGTCTTTGGGGCGTCCGGCGCGGTCCAGGTACTTCGGGCTGGCCACCAGCAGTTCCTGCACCTGACCGAAGCTGCGCATCACCAGGCTGCCGTCGTCATCCAGGCGCGAACGCACGCGCAGGGCGACGTCGTAGCCTTCATTGATGATATCCACGCGGCGGTTGCTGATGTTCAGCTGCAGCCGCACCTTCGGATACTGCTCCAGGAACTTGGGCAGCAGCTTGGGAAGCTGCATCTGCGCCAGTGACACCGGCACGCTGGCGCGCACCACGCCGCGCGGCTCCGCGCTGAGGCGGTCCACCACTTCGCGGGCGGCCTGGGCCTCGGCCAGCATCGTCTGCGCATGGCGATGCACGCTGGTGCCGACATCGGTGACCGCGAAACGGCGCGTGGAGCGCTGCAGCAGGCGTACGCCCAGGTCGGTTTCCAGCTGGCTGATGCGACGGCTCAGGCGCGACTTGGGAATACCCAGTGCGCGCTCGGCGGCGGCGAATCCGCCGTGGTCGACCACCATCGCGAAGTAGTACAGGTCATTCAGGTCATGCATACCCGGGTTCCATATCTAGAACAATACGTGGCATTCAATCACCTTTATTCCGCCTTTGCAACAA
Organism: Stenotrophomonas sp. FR010; assembly: GCF_047520755.2. Classification (NCBI taxonomy): domain Bacteria; kingdom Pseudomonadati; phylum Pseudomonadota; class Gammaproteobacteria; order Lysobacterales; family Lysobacteraceae; genus Stenotrophomonas; species Stenotrophomonas sp. FR010. The sequence continues at coordinate 8,489 of NZ_JAXBQT020000001.1, forward strand.
CCTATCGTTCTCTCCGTCGGCGGGGCCACCCCGCCCCTTCCTCCCAGAACACAGGTGACTGCCATGAAGCTTCTGCATCTCGACGCCAGCGTGCTTGGCGACAACTCCGTCTCGCGCCAGCTGTCGGCCGCCGTGGTCGCCCGCTTCGCCAGCCAGATCGATGACCTGCAGGTCGATTATCGCGATCTTGACGCCAATCCGGTACCGCATCTGCGCAGCAGCTCGCTGGCCAGGACCGACGCGGCCGAGGCGACCGATGCTGAACAGGTGATGCAGCAGTTCCTGGACGCCGACATCGTGGTGATCGGCGCGCCGATGTACAACTTCAGCATTCCGTCCACGCTGAAGGCCTGGATCGACCGCGTGGCCGTGGCCGGCCGCACCTTCAAGTACACCGAGAACGGCCCGGTGGGCCTGGCCGGTGGCAAGCGGGTGATCATCGCCAGCAGCCGTGGCGGCATCTACACCGACTCGCCGGCCGACTTCCAGGAGCCGTTCCTGCGCCAGGTGTTCGCCTTCATGGGCATCAACGAGGTCGAATTCGTGCGCGCCGAGGGCATCGCCTATTCGCCGCAGCACCGTGAAGACGCCATTGCCGGTGCACTGGCCGCACTGCCGTCGCACGAAGCGGCCGAAGCCGTCGCTGCGTAACGCGTTCCAACGTTCGGCGCCCCTCTCTCCTCGTCTGGGCGCTGAACGCGGGCCGGGATCCCCTCCCCCATCCCGGCCCACCCTGGCGGCCCCGCTATGCGGGGCCGTTTTCTTTTGCGACGCGCTAGGCTGGGGCCATGAACTACATCGTGACAGCTGCGCACCGCAGCGAATTTCCCCAACCGATCACCCTTCGCCGTGGCCAGGCGCTGGTGGTGGGCGAACGTTATGAAGGCCCGGAGGGCTGGGACGACTGGTTCCTGTGCCGAGCCGAAGGGCAGCAGCCCGGTTTCGTGCCGGCGCCGGTGATCGGTCACGATGCGCAGGGTGACGCCTATGCCACGGAGGATTACTGCGCGCGGGAGCTGGATGTGGATCCCGGGCAGATCTTGCGCGGGCTGCGCACCCTCAATGGCTGGGCGTGGTGCGTGCCGGAGACCGGCGAACCGGGATGGGTACCGCTGGAGAAGCTGCGGGCCATAAAGGAGAGCCGAGCATAGGCTCGGCTCTACATGGATCTGTAGCGCCCGAGCCTACGCTCGGGCGGCGGCGCAAAGCGCCGGCTGTCAGGCGATCGTTTCCAGGCCGCCCATGTACGGGCGCAGGGCCTCCGGCACGGTGATGCTGCCGTCGGCGTTCTGGTAGTTCTCCATCACCGCGATCATCGCACGGCCAACCGCCACGCCCGAGCCGTTCAGGGTATGCACCAGCTCCGGCTTGCCGGTGGCCGGGTTGCGCCAGCGCGCCTGCATGCGGCGGGCCTGGAAATCACCACAGTTCGAGCACGAGGAGATCTCGCGGTAGGTCTCCTGCGACGGCAGCCAGACTTCCAGATCGTAGGTCTTCACCGCCGAGAAGCCCATGTCGCCGGTGCACAGCAGCACCTTGCGGTACGGCAGGCCCAGCTTTTCCAGCACCACTTCGGCACAGCGGGTCATGCGCTGGTGCTCGGCGTCGCTGTCTTCCGGGCGGCTGATCGAGACCAGCTCGACCTTCTCGAACTGGTGCTGGCGGATCATGCCGCGCACGTCGCGGCCGCCGCTGCCGGCTTCGGCACGGAAGCACATCGAGTGAGCGGTCATGCGCAGCGGCAGACGCTCGGCGTCGACGATCTCGTCGCGCACGATGTTGGTCAGCGGCACTTCCGAGGTCGGGATCAGATAACGCGTGGAGTCGCCCACGGCGGTCTTGAACAGGTCGTCCTCGAACTTCGGCAGCTGGCTGGTGCCGCGCAGCGAGTCAGCATTGACCAGCAGCGGTACGTTGGTTTCCTCGTAACCGTGCTCGCCGGTGTGCAGGTCGACCATGAACTGGGCCAGGGCGCGGTGCAGGCGCGCGATCGGGCCGCGCAGGACGGTGAAGCGCGAACCGGACAGTTTGGCCGCGGTCTCGCCGTCCAGCCAGCCATTGCGGGCGCCCAGTTCGACGTGGTCAAGCACCTTGAAGTCGAACTGGCGCGGAGTACCCCAGCGCGCCTGCTCGACGTTGTCGTTCTCGTCAGCACCGGCTGGCACGTCATCGGCCGGCAGGTTCGGGATCCCCATCGAGATCGCTTCGATCTTCTCGCGCAGCTCGTCCAGCGCCACTTCCGAGGCCTTCAGCTCATCGGCGAAGGCGGCAACTTCAGCCATGATGGCCGACACGTCCTCGCCCTTGGCCTTGGCCTGGCCGATGGCCTTGGAACGGCTGTTGCGCAGGCTCTGCAGCTCCTGGGTCCGCACCTGGATGCGCTTGCGATCAGCCTCCAGGGACTCCAAGGCAGACACGTCGAGCTCGAAGCCGCGGCTGGCGCGCAGGCGTTCGGCGAGGTCGGCGGGCTGGTGGCGGAGCAGGGCTGGATCAAGCATGGCAGGTGTCGTGGTGGGTATCAGGGATGGGATTATCGCTTGTTATACGGATTTCTGCCGCCCGGTTCATTCCCGCCGTGGCAGAATCGGGGCATTCCGTACTGGTCCGGTCCATGTCTGCACCCCGCTCGTCGTCCGCCAAGTCGTTTACCGTGCATATCCCGCGCAACGCCCTGAAGATCGCGGGCATCGCCTTCGGCGTGGGCGTGCTGCTGTTCGTGCTGGTCTGGTACACCGGTCGCGACAAGGAATTCTTCCGCGCCGACCCGGCCGCACAGACCCCGCAGGAGACGGCGCAGGTGGAACCGCTGCCCGAACCGCTGGCTGCGGCCGCCGGTTCCAGCGACATGCCCGATGCCAAGCCGGCCCCGGCCGAGGAGGAAGCCCCGAAGCTGGTCGAAACCCCGCTGCCACCGCCGGCGCCCGTCGCTGAAGCGGCCCCGGTCGCACCGGCGCCGGTGCCGGCTGCCACAGGCAACAGCCAGCCGATGCCGATTGCCGGCCAGTCGCCTCCACCGGCCTACCCGGTCGCCGCGCTGCGCGCCGGCGAGACCGGCAGCGTGGTGGTGCGCGTGGACGTGGATGCCACCGGCTATCCGAACAATGCCACGGTGATCCAGCGCAGCGGCTCACGCGAGCTCGACCGTGCCGCGACCGATGCGGTGCGCCGCTGGCGCTTCACCCCGGCACAGAGCAACGGCCAGGCCGTACCGGGCAGCATTGAAGTGCCGTTCGACTTCAAGACCCAGTAACTGAACGTTTCCCGGCAGGCAAACTGAACCCTGCCGGTTGCGTTGACGCAACGCTGACACTTCCCGCCACTGGCCCGCGCAACACTCTCCCCGTCGTCCATTGACGGAAGGAGTTTGCGATGACCGCCACCACCCACGAAGACCTTCATTCGCCGCAGCAACAGCAGGACGCCAGCGAACAGCACAAGCCCACGTCGCCCTGGATGTGGATCGCGCTGATCGTGGCGATGTTTGCCGCCGCGCTGCTCTGGCTGCGTCACTCGAACCAGGAAGACGTGGCGCCGGCACCGGTCGGCGAGCGCATGCTGCCCGCGCCCGAGCAGGCGCCGGTCGCCGACGTACAGCAGCCTGCGGCACGCCAGGCCGCAGCGGCCGGCAACCAGCGCAAGGCGACCCCTGCCGTACGCAATCGCGAGGCGCGCCCGCTGGCGGGCAACAGCAAGCCGACCTACCCCGCTGCCGCGCTGCGCAATGGCGTGCAGGGCAGCGTGATCGCCAGCCTGAATGTCGATGCCCGCGGCCAAGTGACCAATGCTGCGATTGTTTCGCGCAGCGGCGAGCGCAGCCGTGACCTGGATCGTGCGGTGCTGAGCACTGTGCAGAACTGGAAGTTCCAGCCGGCGATGCATGAAGGCCGTGCAGTGGCCAGTGTGGTGCGGGTCCCGGTGGATTTCCGTACCGGACAGCGTTGATCGCGGACGAGGGGTTCGTGATGTTTAGACGGAGGCTTCGGCCTCCGTCCTTTTATGCGGAGAAGCGTGCCGACCAAGGAAGGTCGGCACCTACCGGGCGATGTGAGCGTGCCGACCGAGGTTGGCACCTACCGGACAGGGGGCGCGTGCCAACCATGGTTGGCACCTACCGGAAAACCTGATCCGCCGGTCAGGCCAGGTTGAAGCCGGCGCTGCGCGCCAGGCCGTCGAAGTCCGGGAAGGACGTGGCGACATTGGCGATGTCGTTGATGCGCACTTCGCCGTTACTGATCTGGCCGGCAATGGCGAACGCCATGGCGATGCGGTGGTCGCCGTGGCTTTCGATGGTGCCGCTGCCCAAGCGCACGCCACCATGCAGGGTGGCACCGTCTTCAGTTTCGTCCACCTGCATGCCCAGCGCGCGCAGGCCGGTGGCCATCGCTGCGAGACGATCGGATTCCTTCACCCGCAGCTCGGCGGCGCCGGTCACCACGGTCTGGCCTTCTGCAGCAGCTGCCGCCACGAACAGCGCCGGGAACTCGTCGATCATGTCCGGCACCAGTTCTTCCGGAATGCGTGCGCCCTTCAGCGGGGCGTAGCGCACCACCAGGTCGGCCACCGGTTCACCGCCCTGTTCTGCCGGGTTCTCTTCGCTGATGTCCGCACCCATCAGGCGCAGCGCATGCAGCAGGCCAGTGCGACGCGGATTCAGGCCGACCTGCTTCAGGCGCAGCTCGGAACCGGGAATGATGCTGGCGGCGACCAGGTAGAACGCGGCCGAAGAGAAATCGGCGGGCACCACGATATCCGTGGCGCGCAGGCGCTGGCCACCGCGCAGGCGGGCCTTGCCCGGCGAAAACGCGATGTCCACGCCGAATGCGGACAACATGCGCTCGGTGTAGTCGCGGGTCGGGTGCGGTTCAGTCACGCTGGTTTCGCCCTGCGCATACAGCCCGGCCAGCAGCACCGCCGACTTGACCTGCGCGCTGGCCACCGGCGAGGCGAAATCGATGCCGTGCAGCGTCTGGCCACCATGCACGCGCAACGGTGGCGTGCCATCGTCCTGGGTGTCGATCCTTGCGCCCATCTGCGACAGCGGGCCGGTCACGCGGCGCATCGGGCGACCGGACAGCGACTCATCGCCGATCAGCGTGCAGTCGAACGATTGCCCTGCCAGCAAGCCGGCCAGCAGGCGCATGCCGGTACCGGCATTGCCGCAATCCAGCGGTGCATCCGGCGCCTTCAGGCCATCGATGCCGACGCCGTGCACGACGCGCTGCGACGGACTGGGGGTTTCGATGCGCACCGCCAGCTGGCTGAAGATGCGCGCCGTGGCGCGGGTGTCCTCGCCTTCCAGGAAGCCCTCGATGTGCGAGGTGCCGTCGGCCAGCGCGGCAAACATCACCGAGCGGTGCGAGACCGACTTGTCGCCGGGAATGGTCAGGCTGCCCTGCAGCGGCTGGCCCTTGCGGGCAATCCAGTGTTGCGCGTTGCTCATCGTTCGATCATTCCGTAAACACCGGCAGCACCGGCGATGCATCAGGGAGCGGCGGCTGTTGCCGCCGTAGCAGCACTCAGGGCACGGCCACCGGATAGGAGCCCAGCACCTTGATCTGCGCCGAGTGCGCTTCCAGTTCGGCCAGCGCGGCCTGCATCGGCGCGTCGTCGATGTGGCCGGCCAGGTCGATGAAGAAACCGTACTCCCACTTGCCGTGGTGTGACGGCCGCGACTCGATGCGGTTCATGCTGATGCCGTGGCGGGCGAACGGGCTGAGCACGTCGAACAGCGCACCGGGCTTGTCATGGATGAACACCAGCACCGAGGTGCGGTCGTGCCCGGAGGTCGGGAAAATGTTGCGACCCACCACCAGGAAGCGGGTGGTGTTGTCGGCATCGTTCTGGATCGGCTTGGTGACCACCTTCTTCAGGCCGTACACGTGGCCGGCACTCTCGCCGCCGATGGCCGCCGCGTCGTCGGCGTTGCGCGCACGGCGCGCGCCCTCGGCGTTGCTCGACACCGGAATCTTCTCGGCCTTCGGCAGGTTGGCGCGCAGCCACGCCGAGGTCTGCATGAACGACTGCGGATGCGCGTAGATGCGCTCGATGTCCTCGATGCGGCCGCTGCGCGACATCAGGTACTGCTGCACGCGCAGTTCCACTTCGCCGCAGATCTTCAGGTTGGAGGTCAGGAACATGTCCAGGGTGATCTGGATGGTGCCCTGCCCCGAATTCTCCACCGGCACCACGCCGAAATCGGCGTTGCCCGCTTCCACTTCCTGGAACACCTCTTCGATGCTGGCCATCGGCAGGCCCAGCGCCGAACGGCCGAAATGCTTGAGCACCGCCTGCTGGCTGAAAGTACCTTCCGGGCCGAGGTAGCCGATCTTCAGCGGCTCCTGCTGGGCCAGGCAGGCCGACATGATCTCGCGGTAGACGTGCACCAGCAGTTCATCGCTGAGCGGGCCTTCGTTGCGGTCCACCACCATGCGCAGCACCTGCGCTTCGCGCTCGGGGCGGTAGTAGTCGACAGCGGCGGCGAGCTTGCCCTTGGCCTTGCCGACCTGGTGGGCGAAGCGCGCGCGCTCGGCGATCAGGCTCTGGATGTCGCGGTCGATCTGGTCGATCTTCGAGCGCACATCGGCCAGCGCCAGCGGCGCCAGGGTGGGTGCCGGGTTCGAGGTGGCCTTGGCCTTGCCCTTCGCCTTGGTGGGCACGCTGTCCTTGGCCGGTTCGGCCTTCTTCGGCGCCTTCTTGCTGGATTTGCTGCTTGCCATCGGAATTCCTTGTTGCGGGGCACGCACCCGACGGTGCGCGCCGTTCATTGCTCAGCCGTGACGCTGCTGGAAATCGGCCATGAAGGCGACCAGCGCCTCGGCCCCGGCCAGCGGCATGGCGTTGTAGAGCGAGGCACGGATGCCACCGACGACCTTGTGCCCCTTCAGCGCCAGCAGGCCAGCGGCCTTGGCCTCGGCCACGAAGCGGGCATCGAGATCGGCATCGGGCAGGAAGAACGGGATGTTCATCCGCGAACGGGCCGCGTGTGCAACCTCATTGCGGTAGAAGCCGCCGGAGCCGTCGATGGCGCCGTACACCAGCGCGGCCTTGGCGGCATTGCGCCTGGCGAACTCGGTCACGCCGCCCTCGGCCAGCATCCACTTGAACACCAGACCGGCCAGATACCAGTTCCAGGTCGGCGGGGTGTTCAGCATCGAATCGCGGGCGACATGCGAGCGGTAATCGAAGATGTCCGCGCGTGGCTGGCCACTGCGCTCGAGCAGGTCGCGGCGGATGATCATCACCGCGATGCCGACCGGACCCAGGTTCTTCTGCGCACCGGCATAGATCACGCCGTAGCGGCGCACGTCCAGCGGCTCGCTGGCAATGGACGAACTGAAGTCGGCCACCAGCGGCACATTGCCGGTATCGGGCACATCACGGAACTCGACGCCGTGGATGGTCTCGTTGGCGGTGATGTGCACGTAGGCGGCATCCGGCGAGAGCTGCCAATCGGCGTGCCGCGGCAGCGTGCGATAGCCATCGGCCTCGCTGCTGGCGGCGATGTTGACGTCCACGTAGACACCGGCCTGCCTGACCGCGGTCTTGCCCCAGTGGCCACTGACCACGTAGTCGGCACGCTGGCCGGGGGCGGCGAAGTTCAGCGGGATCAACGCCTGCTGGGTGGTGGCACCACCGGACAGGAACAGCACCGCATAGTCTTCGGGGATATCGAGCAGGCGACGCAGGTCGGCCTCGGCCTCGGCGGCCACGGACATGAATTCCGCGCCGCGATGGCTCATTTCCACGATCGAAGCGCCGGACCCGTGCCAGTCCAGCATTTCCGCCTGCGCCTGACGCAGGACCGATTCCGGCAAAGTCGCAGGGCCGGCACTGAAGTTGAACGCGCGCGTCATGTCACACCTGTGGGGCAAGACCCCTAGTATGCCGCAGTGCACCAGCCTTGCGGCCTTGTGCGGCAAGGGAAATTTGGTTTCATTGGAATCCATCGGCAACGCGACCGGGTAGTGCCGGCCGCTGGCCGGCAACCTCACGGATTCAGGGGCGGCGGTTGCCGGCCAGCGGCCGGCACCATCGTCAGCGCGCGCCGAACCAGAGCAGCAGGCTGAGCAGCGCGGCCAGCAGCAGCGCACTGACCAGCAGCCACGGCCAGCGCCGCACCCTGCGCGGCGCAGCCGGCAGCACCGGCGCCTGTTCCACGTCCTCGCCCGACTCGTCCTCGACCGGCAACGACCGCCGGCGTGGATCATGCGGCACTTCCAGCACGAAACGGTGCTGGCCATCGAACACCACCTGGTCGCCGGCCTGCAGCCAGCAATGGCGCACGGCCACGCCATTGACGCGGGTGCCGTCGGCACTGCCGAGGTCGCGCAGCAGCACGCGTTCGCCGTGCACTTCCACGCGGGCATGCTGCTCGGCAAAAGCCGGGTCATCGATGGCGATGTCAGCCTCGTTGCCACGCCCGATCAGGCGGGCCCGCGACAGGGTGAAGCTGCGGCCATGATGGAGGCCGCCGACACCGCGCAGCAGCCGCTGCTGCTCGTCGCTGCCATCTTCGGTTTTCGGCGCAGGCGCCTGCAGCAGGCTTTCGACCTCGCCCTGCAGGACCATCTCCACGCCATCCACATACACCGCATCGCCTGCACGCAGCAGGGCCATCCGGCGTACCGGGCGACCGTTGACGTGGACGCCGCGGATGCCGTTGCCGACCTGCAGCCAGAGGCCGCGATCATCCATGCAGAACTGGGCCAGCAGCAGTGCGCCGTGGCCGGGATCTCCGAGCCGCACGCTGCCGTTGGCCTGGCGCACGATGCGCTGCACCCCGGGCCGCAAGGGCTGGTCGGGCTGTTGTTGTTGACTGAAGTGAACAAGCAGGTTCTGCACGCGGCGCAGACTAGCAGGTTGGTCGCCAACGAAGAAGAACCCACGATGAGTGCTTGGCGCGGCGGCCCTTGATGCGCACAATGCTTGCCCTCTTCGACCTACCCCGCCCTGCGCCAGGAGCCTGCATGTCCACCATCGATGTCCGCCACGCCCACGCCCTGCCCGATGCACAGGCGCGCGCCGCGATCGAACAGGTCGCTGCCAAGCTGTCCGAGCGCTTTGGCCTGAAGTCGTCCTGGACCGCCGACGTACTGAACTTCTCCGGCAGCGGCGTGGACGGTGCGATCGAACTGCAGCCGGGTGCCGTGCGCGTAACCGCCAAGCTGGGCTTCCTGCTGTCGGCGATGAAGGGCATGGTCGAAGGCGAGATCCAGCGTGTGCTGAAGGAAAAGCTGGGCTGAACCCCGGCGGCGGCCGTCACGGCCGTGCAACGCCGGTGCGCGCTACTCTTGGGGGCAGGCCCAACTCCCACGGGAAGTGCGATGAACCACTACGAGAACGACGACCGCCGCAACGACGATGCCTCTTTCGGTGACCAGGCCGAGCGCTTCTCGCGCAAGCTGAGCGATTCGGCCCAGCAGGTCTGGCTGGCCGGGTTGGGTGCGCTGGGTCGCGCCCAGGCCGAGGGCAGCCGCTTCTTCGATGGCCTGGTGAAGGAAGGCGAAGCCTGGGAAGCCCGCCGCCGTGAACGCAACGGCGATCAGGGCCCGGGCTGGCGTGACAATGTCGAGACCTCGCTGGACGAGGCCCGCGAGAAGGCCTCCGGCACCTGGAACAAGGTGGAGAAGGCCTTCGATGACCAGGTGCAGGGCGTACTCAAGCGCCTGCATGTACCCACCGCCGACGAAGTGACCGCGCTGGAGGCCCGCATTGATGCCCTGCACGCGCGCCTGGCCAAGCTGGAAAACCGCGCCGCGTCCGGCACGAATGCCCCTGCTCCGGGCAGCCATCAGTCTCCGGACAGCGTGCCCTGACCACGATTGTTGCAATGCAATAAAATATGATTGACAATCGCGAGCAACCCGCCAATCGCTTCGGCTGCCGTTTGTTCCCTCCCCTCACGGCTTCAGGATTGGCGGGTTTTTCGTGCCCGCTGTGCGCCGATCTGCGCGCTCCATCACGCTTTCTGTCAGGAACATCCTGACCCGGCCAGGCACCGCGACCTTTACACTGTCGTCCTCCGCTTTCGCCCCTTCCGCCCTACTTCTGCATGCTCCCCTGGATCCTGGCCCTGCTGTCGGCCCTGCTTAGCTGTTCCCTGGCCGTTGTCTATCTGTGGTGGGTCAAGCGGCGGCAGAAGGAGATGCAACTCGGCCTGCAGGCCCTGGCGGGCATGCATTGGCGCGAATTCTCGGTTCTGGTCAAGCGCATGCTGCGCGAACAGCGCGGCCTGCGTGAACTGATCGATCCGGCGGAAGAAGCCCGCGAGCCAAGCAGCGATTTCATGCTCAGCGATGGCCCCAACCACTGGCTGGTGTCGTGCAAGCATGGCCTGGCCTACCGCATCGGCACCGCCGCAGTGAACGAGCTGGGTGCGGCCGCGCGCCTGGCCGGTGCCAAGGGCGGCGTGCTGCTGACCGAAGGCCGCATCGAGCGCGGCGGCCGCAGCGCCGCCGAGAAGCAGGCGGTTGAAGTGCTGGACGGCCCGCGCCTGTGGCCATTGCTGCAGCCTTACCTGCCCGGCGACATCGAAGCACGCGTGCGCGCCAGCGCCCGGCACGAAGCGCTGCGCCGCATCGCCATCGCCGCACTGGGTTCGGCAACGCTGGGGCTGCTGGTTGGCCTGGGCCTGCAGGGCCTGCGTGTGGAAGAGGCCGCGCCGGTTGCTGCGGCACCGGTGGTGGCGACGCCTTCAACCGCGCCTGCGGCGGAACCTGCTGGCACCGCGGCAGTGCTCCCGGCCGCCCCTTCACCCGCGGCTGCCGTCGCCCCGGCGGCCGACGCGCGCAGCAATCCCAATCCGGATGCGGCCACGCTGGAGCGCTTCCAGGCCGATCTGGCCCGCGCCCTGGCCGGCAAGCCCGGCATCGCCAGCGGTGTCTGGCTGACCCGCCAGACGCTGGCGATCAACCGCACCGGTGAACTGGAAAAGGTCTGGCCGCAGGTCTGTGAGGAAGTGCTGCACTACCCTGCCCTGCGCAACGTGCGCATCCAGCTCAATGCCCGCCCCGGCGTGGATGAGCCGGTGCGCTGGCGGCAGTGCGCTACGTATTGATGGGGCAACATCCACGCATGGCGTGGACCTACTGAATCCCGACACACGAATCTCTGGTAGATCCACGCGATGCGTGGATGCCTTTGCAGAGTCGAGCCACGCTCGACTCATCGCGCAACGCGCGAACAGCAGCCGACCATGGGCTGGGCTCTACAGGGCGCCCGCTCAGCCCAATGCTGCGAGATGGGCGATGTAACTGGAGCGGGATTCGCCGGCCGCCCTGGCCTGCGCATCCAGCCTGGCCAGGATGCGACGCGGCAGGCTGATGTTGACCCGTTCGATGGTGTCGTCCAGCAGAGATGGATCAATGCAGATGTAGGCAAGAATCCAGGCCGTACCACTGGGAGCCTCGGCGACGATCTTCTGTAGCGCAGAAGGACTGGGAATCGAGCGCCCCTCATCCAGGGCCGCATCGATCCAGGCAAGCGCAGACTCCTCGGCCGCGCTGAGTGCATCGTCAAGCGTGTCGGCTGCCGAGAAGCACCCCGGCAGATCGGGAACGATGACCCCCCACGCGGTGCGTTCATCGCCGGCCTCAATCAAGACTGGATAGCGCATGGGACCTCCTACGTCAGTCCTGCGAGCTTCCGCAACGCCTGAACCAGCCCCTTGCCCAGATCCTTTCTGGGGTGAGGCACGGTGATGATGCGAGGCCACTGCGGGTGCACGAATACATGATGGGATCCGCGAATCCTGCAACAGGTCCAACCTGCCGCCTCCAGATCCCGGATGAGGTCCCTGCTCTTCATGCAGGGACGATACACATCGTACACACGCACCAACAGAGTTCAAGACGACAGCCGTACCGGACCAGTAGATCCACGCCATGCGTGGATGGAATCCCTAGCGAGCGCCCGGCGCGAAGCGCGCAACCAGGTCCCAGGCATCCCCCAGGAACACCTGGCGCACGCGGGTGATCGGCTGTTCACCGCGCCAGGTCAGGCGCTCGATCACCAGGCAGGCGGTGCCCGGCTTCACCTCCAGCAGCCTGGCCGTGGCGGTATCCGCGCCCCAGGCGCTGATGCGGTGCTGCGCGCGCGTCCAGGACACGTTCTGCAGCAACCAGCTGCCCGGCGCGGTGGTACTGAAATCGACTTCCAGTACCTCGGGCACACCCACCGGACTGATCAGGCGATGCTCCAGCGCCAGCGGACGGCCATCGGCCAGGTGCAGGCAGCGCATCGCCAGCAGCTTCTCGCTGCCGGCCAGCTCCACTTCACCGGCATTGCCGGCGTCGGCCAGGCGCAGCTCGCGCTGCAGCAGGCGGTACGCGTACTGGTGGCCGCGCGAACCGACCTCCATCGCGATATCGGGAATCTCCAGCGCTACCTGCTCCAGGTGCGGCGGCTGACGCGCCACGAATGAACCCGCACGACGGCGGCGTTCGATCATGCCGCTCTCGGCCAGTGCGGTCAGCACCTTGTTCACCGTCATCCGCGAGCAGCCGTACTGCTCCATCAGCTCGTGCTCGTACGGAATCCGGAAGCCCGGCGCCCACTCCCCACTGAGGATGCGGCTTTCCAGATCGCTGCGGATACGCTGGTTGAGCGTGGCGGACTTGCTGGCCTTCACGTAATGGGATCCCGGTGGCGGAGACGATCAGCCCAGCACGCCCTTCAGGGCGGCGGCGAAGGCGGTGGTGATCGCCTCGCGCTGCAGGTGGCGGCCGTCGGCCACGCACTGGCGGCCATGCCGCCAGACCGATCGCAGCGCGCCATTACGTGCGGCGAACACCCAGCTGTCAAGCCATGCGTCATCCTGTCGCGCCTGCAGCGCCGGGTGTGCGGCATCCAGTTCGACCAGATCGGCACTGGCGCCCACCTGCAGGCCAGCGGCCACGCCCAGCGCCTGTGCGCCACCGTGCAATGCACCTTCAAACAGGAAACGACCGGTGCTGCGGGTGGCATCCGGCGCCAGCACGTTGCGTCCGCGCAGGGTCAGCCGCTGGCCGTACTCAAGCAGGCGCAGTTCTTCAGCTGCATCGATCAGCACATTGGAATCGGAACCGACACCGAAGCGCCCGCCCTCGCGGGCGAACGCCTGCATCGGGAACAGGCCGTCGCCCAAGTTGGCCTCGGTGATCGGGCACAGGCCGGCCACCGCCTGGCTGGCCACGATGGCCGCGCGCTCGTCATCGGTGATGTGGGTGGCATGCACCAGGCACCAGCGCGCATCCACCGGTGCATGGTCGTACAACCACTGCACCGGGCGCTGGCCGCTCCAGGCCAGGCAGGCCTCGACTTCGCGCACCTGCTCGGCGATATGGATGTGCACCGGGCCGTCGGTCAACGGCAGCAACGCGCCCAGTTCCTCGCCGGTGACCGCACGCAGGCTGTGCGGTGCAATGCCGAGCACCGCATCGGGCAGCGCGGCCAACGCCGGCTTGGCGGCGTCCAGCAGCTGCGCGAAACCGTCCACGTCGTGGATCAGGCGGCGCTGCGCCGGATTCGGCGGCGCGCCACCGAAATCGGCATGCGCGTAGAACACCGGCAGCAGGGTCAGGCCGATGCCGGTCTGATCGGCCGCAGCGGCAATCCGCGCGCTCATCTCGGCGCGATTGGCATAGGCATGGCCATCGGCGTCGTGGTGCAGGTAATGGAACTCGCCGACGCGGGTGAAGCCGCTTTCCAGCATTTCCATGTAGGCCTGGGCGGCGATGGCCTGCACCGCGTCCGGACGCAGGTGGGCCAGGAAGCGGTACATCAGCTCGCGCCAGCTCCAGAAGCTGTCACCGTCACCGCCGCCGATCTCGGTCAGGCCAGCCATGCCGCGCTGGAAGGCATGGCTGTGCAGGTTGGGCAGGCCCGGCACCAGGATGCCGGCGCGGGTGTCGCCGTGCTGGGCGCCCTGCCCCGTACTGATCGCCGCAATACGACCGTCCTGTACCTGCAGGCGGACATCACGGGCCCAGCCATCGGCCAGGAGGGCGTGGGCGGCATGGAAACAGTGCGGGGAACGCGAATCGGACATGGCTGGACAACCCGAAATGGACACCTATATTGTATAGACATATAAGCACAGCCGCGTTGTGGATGCCATGCACGTCGATACCCTCTGGTCCAACGTCCACCTGATCACCCTCGATGGCGAGGGCCTGGGTGTCATCCGCGATGGCGTACTGGCCTGCGCCGAGGGCCGCATCGTCCACGTCGGCCCGGCCGGCAGCGATGCCCAGCTGCAGCCGACCACCCGCATCGATGGCGAAGGCCGCTGGATCTCGCCGGGCCTGATCGACTGCCACACCCACCTGGTCTACGCCGGTAACCGCGCCAACGAATTCGAGCAACGCCTGCAGGGCGTGAGCTATGCCGAGATCGCCCGTGCCGGCGGCGGCATCGTCTCCACCGTGCGCGCCACCCGCGCTGCCACGCCCGAGCAACTGGCCAGCGAGAGCCGCCCGCGCCTGCTGGCGATGCGCGCCGAAGGCGTGACCACGATCGAGATCAAGTCCGGCTACGGCCTGACCCTGTCCGACGAACGCAAGCAGCTGCAGGTTGCACGCACGCTGGGCGAGCAATGCCGGGTCAACGTGGTGACCACCTTCCTCGGTGCACACGCGATTCCGCCGGGCCGCGAGGCACAGGAGTACACCGACGAGGTGTGCGAGGTGATGATTCCGGCCATTGCTGCCGAAGGCCTGGCCGAAGCGGTGGACGTGTTCTGCGAGAACATCGCCTTCTCGCCCGCGCAGGCGCGGCAGGTATTCGAGGCCGCCCGCGCGAACGGACTGGCGTTGAAGATCCACGCCGAACAGCTGAGCAACCAGCACGGTGCCGAGCTGGCGGCCAGCTTCGGTGCACTGTCGGCCGACCATATCGAACATCTGGACGATGCCGGGATCGCCGCGATGGCCGCTGCCGGTACCGTCGCCGTGCTGCTGCCCGGTGCTTTCTATTTCACCCGCGATACCACCCTGCCGCCGATCGCCGCGCTGCGTGCGGCCGGCGTGCCGCTGGCGCTGGCCACCGACAGCAATCCGGGCACCTCGCCGCTGACCAGCCCGCTGCTGGCGATGAACATGGGCGCGACCCTGTTCCGCCTGACCGTGGACGAGTGCATCGCCGGCTTCACCCGTGAAGCAGCGCGCGCGCTCGGCCATGGTGAGCGCATCGGCCGCCTCGCCGTCGGCATGGACTGTGACCTGGCGATCTGGGACATCGACGCCCCTGCCGACCTGGTCTATCGCATTGGATTCAACCCGCTGCACGCGCGCGTGGTGCGCGGGCAGCCCGACCTGCCTGCCTCCTGGAGCAACACATGAGCAACACCCTGGTTCTTCGCCCCGGCCATGTCACTCTCGCCCAATGGCGGCAGGTCTATCGCGGTGCGCCGCTTGCACTGGACCCGGCCGCGCTGCCGGTGGTGCGCGCCAGTGCCGCAGCCGTCGCCGCCATCGTCGCCAAAGGCGCACCGGTGTATGGCATCAACACCGGCTTCGGCAAGCTGGCCAGCGTGCGCATCGAGCGCGAAGACCTGGCCACCCTGCAGCGGAACATCGTGCTCTCGCATGCCGCCGGGGTGGGCGAGCCGATGCCGGCCAGCGTGGTGCGGTTGATGATGGCGCTGAAGCTGGTCAGCCTGGCGCAGGGCGCATCGGGCATTCGCGAGGAAACCCTGCTGCTGCTCGAAGCGATGCTGGTCAAGGGCGTATTGCCCGTGGTGCCGGCACAAGGCTCGGTGGGTGCCTCGGGCGATCTGGCGCCGCTCTCGCACCTGGCCAGCGTGATGCTCGGCGTCGGCGAAGCCTTCATCGGTGACGAGCGCCTGCCGGCGGTCGATGCGCTGGCACGTGCCGGCCTGCAGCCGATCGAACTGGGAGCGAAGGAAGGCCTGGCGCTGCTCAATGGCACCCAGTTCTCTACCGCCTACGCGCTGGCCGGCCTGTTCGAGATCGAGACCGTATTCCAGGCCGCACTGGTCACCGGCGCGCTGTCGGTGGAAGCGGCCAAGGGCTCGGACACGCCGTTCGACCCGCGCATTCACGCCATCCGCGGCCAGCGCGGGCAGATTGCCACTGCCGCGACGCTGCGCGCGCTGATGCAGGGCTCGGAGATCCGCGAATCGCACCGTGACAACGACGTGCGCGTGCAGGACCCGTACTGCCTGCGCTGCCAGCCGCAGGTGATGGGCGCGGCGCTGGACATCCTGCGCCAGGCCGCGACCACGCTGGAAATCGAAGCCAATGGGGTGTCCGACAATCCGCTGGTGTTCACGGATACCGGCGAAGCGTTGTCCGGTGGCAACTTCCACGCCGAGCCGGTGGCCTTCGCGGCCGACATGCTGGCGATGGCGGTGTGCGAGATCGGCTCGATCAGCGAGCGCCGCCTGGCGATGCTGGTCGACCCTGCGCTGTCCGGCCTGCCTGCATTCCTGACCCCGCGCCCCGGCCTGAATTCCGGCTTCATGATTCCGCAGGTGACCGCCGCCGCGCTGGTCTCGGAGAACAAGCAGCGCGCCTACCCCGCCAGCGTTGATTCGATCCCGACCTCGGCCAACCAGGAAGACCATGTGTCGATGGCCGCGCATGGCGCGCGCCGGCTGATGCAGATGGCCGAGAACGCCGCCAACGTGATCGGCATCGAGCTGCTGGCCGCTGCGCAGGGCTGCGACTTCCACGCCCCGCTGCGCTCCAGCGCCGCGCTGGAAACCGTGCGCGCCACCCTGCGTGCGCAGGTGCCGACGCTGGAAGAAGACCGCTACTTCCATCCGGACATGCTGACCGCCACGCATCTGGTGCGCAGTGGCGCGCTGGCGCAGGGCCTGACCGACCTGCTGCCAACCGTGGAGCCGCAGGCATGAATACCCATCCCGAATGGCTGACCGTGCACGAGGGCGACGCCCCCCTCATCGTCAGCTTCCCGCATACCGGCAGCGAGCTGCCGCACGACCTGATCGGCGACTACCACTCGCCGTGGCTGGCCCGTCGCGATGCCGACTGGTGGGTGCACGAGCTGTACGACTTTGTGCGTGGCATGGGCGCGACTACGGTGCGCTCGGCGATCTCGCGCTCGGTGATCGACCTCAACCGAGACCCCAGCGGGGTCTCGCTGTACCCGGGCCAGAACACCACCGGCCTGTGCCCGCTGACCACCTTCGACAACCAGCCGCTGTACCACGCCGGACGCGAACCGGATGATGCAGAAATCGCCCGTCGCCGCGACACCTATTTCCTGCCTTACCACGATGCGCTGGCTGCGCAGATCACTCGCCTGCGCGCGAAGTTCGGCACGGTGGTGGTGTACGACGCACATTCGATCCGCTCACATATTCCGCACCTGTTCGACGGCGAACTGCCGCAGTTCAACCTGGGTACCGCTGGCCCGTCCGGCGCGCCGGACACGTCCTGCGACAACGCGTTGAGCGACGTGGTGGAGAACCTGCTGAAGATCAGTGGCATGAGCCAGGTGCGCAACGGCCGCTTCAAAGGTGGCTGGATCACCCGCCACTACAGCAACATCGCCGGCGGTGTGCACAGCCTGCAGATGGAGCTGGCCTGCCGCGGCTACATGCACGAACCCCTGCCAGATCAGGTGGACGAGCACAGCTGGCCCACCCCGCTCGACCCCGACCACGCCGCACCGCTGCGCCACACCCTGGCGCAGGTGCTCAACGCCTGCCTCGAATTCGCTACGAACCGGAGCGCCGCATGACCCGCAACGACCCGTCCCGCACCCTCGCCGCGCCGACCGGCACCACGCTGAACGCCAAGAGCTGGCTGACCGAAGCGCCGCTGCGCATGCTGATGAACAACCTGCACCCCGATGTGGCCGAGCGCCCGCAGGAACTGGTGGTGTACGGCGGCATCGGCCGCGCCGCACGCGACTGGGAGAGCTTCGATGCCATCGTCGAAACGCTCAAGCGCCTGGACGATGACCAGACCCTGCTGGTGCAGTCGGGCAAGCCGGTGGGCGTGTTCCGCACCCACGCTGATGCGCCGCGCGTGCTGATCGCCAATTCCAACCTGGTACCTCGTTGGGCCAACTGGGACCACTTCAACGAGCTGGATAGGAAGGGCCTGGCCATGTACGGCCAGATGACCGCAGGCAGCTGGATCTACATCGGCGCGCAGGGCATCGTGCAGGGCACCTACGAAACCTTCGTGGAAATGGGCCGCCAGCATTTCGGTGGTGACCTGACCGGCAAGTGGCTGTTCACCGGTGGCCTCGGCGGCATGGGCGGCGCACAGCCGCTGGCCGCGGTGATGGCGGGCGCCTCCTGCCTGGCCGTGGAGTGCCGCAAGAGCAGCATCGACATGCGCCTGCGCACCGGCTACCTGGACACCTGGACCGACAATCTGGATGAAGCGCTGCGCCTGATCGACGAATCGTGCAAGGCCGGTACGCCGAAGTCCGTGGGCCTGCTCGGCAACGTCGCCGACGTGCTGGCCGAACTGCTCAAGCGCGGCGTGAAGCCGGACCTGCTGACCGACCAGACCTCCGCGCACGACCCGGTAAACGGCTACCTGCCGCAGGGCTGGACCGTCGAGCAGTGGGACGAAAAGCGTGTTTCCGCCCCCAAGGAAGTGGAAAAGGCTGCGCGCGCGTCGATGGCCAACCATATTCGCGCCATGCTCGGCTTCCACGCACTCGGCGTACCGACCGTGGACTACGGCAACAACCTGCGGCAGATGGCGCTGGAAGAAGGCGTGGAGAACGCGTTCGACTTCCCCGGGTTCGTGCCGGCCTACATCCGCCCGCTGTTCTGCCGCGGCATCGGCCCGTTCCGTTGGGCCGCACTGAGCGGCGATCCGGAAGACATCGCCAAGACCGATGCCAAGGTGAAGGAACTGATTCCGGACAACCCGCACCTGCACCGCTGGCTGGACATGGCTGCCGAGAAGATCAAGTTCCAGGGCCTGCCGGCGCGCATCTGCTGGGTCGGCCTGGGTGATCGTGATCGACTCGGCCTGGCGTTCAACGAGATGGTCGCCAACGGCGAACTGAAGGCGCCGGTGGTGATCGGACGTGACCACCTGGACAGCGGCAGCGTGGCCTCGCCGAACCGCGAAACCGAAGCAATGGCCGATGGCTCCGACGCGGTGTCCGACTGGCCGCTGCTGAACGCCCTGCTCAACACCGCCAGCGGCGCGACCTGGGTCTCGCTGCACCACGGCGGCGGCGTCGGCATGGGCTTCTCGCAGCACGCCGGCATGGTGATCGTGTGCGACGGTACCGAGGCAGCGGCGAAGCGGATTGCCCGCGTGCTGTGGAACGACCCGGCGACCGGCGTCATGCGCCACGCCGATGCGGGGTATGACATCGCGATCGACTGTGCGAAGGAAAAGGGACTGGATCTGCCGGGGATCCTGGGCTGATCGCAGGGGTGCCGGCCAGCGGCCGGC
>NZ_JAXBQT020000001.1:27895-213736 GCF_047520755.2 Stenotrophomonas sp. FR010
ACCACACGTTCCGGTAGTGCCGGCCGCTGGCCGGCTCTCCCTGATGCGGGAATCGGTGCCCTTGACCCGCTCTTCCGTCGTGACCACCATGCGCCATCACCGCTGATGGATCACCGCGATGTACCGCACCTTTGCTGCTGCATTGCTCTGCGTCCTGTTCGCTGCTCCGCCCGCATCAGCGAATGACCTCTCCGCCGGCCTCTCTACCCAGCTCGACGCCCAACTGCAGGTCAACCGCGAGCGCTACGGCATTGCCGGCCAGGCGGTACTGGTCGCCCACAACGGCCAGGTGCTGTACCAGGGCGCCAGCGGCGAATGTGATCGCGCTACGCACACACCTGCCACCGTCGATTCCATCTTCGCCGCACAGTCGATGGCCAAGCTGCTGACCAGCACACTGGTGATGCAACTGGTCGATCAGAGCAAGGTGGATCTGGATACACCGGCCAGCCGCTATGTGCCGGACCTGCCTGCAGCATGGCAGGCAATCCACGTGCGTGATTTCCTCAACCACAGCTCCGGCATCGGCGAGTACTACGACCGGGTGGATAACCGCTGGGTGAGCACGGGCTACCCCGGTGTAGCGCCTGACCTTGGCACTGCGCTGAAGGTGGCCGGCGCTGCACCGATGCAGTTCGCCACCGGCAGCCGCGTGCAGTACACCCAGGCCAACTACCTGGTGCTGACGGCGCTGCTGGAAGCGCACTACCGCAAGCCCTACCCGGCCATCGCGCGCGAACGCATCCTGCAGCCATTGAAGATGGCCAGCACCTCGTGGGGCGTTGCCAGCGTGCCGGCCCGGCGCGCGGCGGTGCCGTACATCGGCAAGGATGGCCAACTGCAGCCTGCCAATGAAGATCCCTGGCCGGACTACGGCTGGGGCCATGCCGATCTGCAGACCACCGTGGGCGACATGAACCGCTTCCTGCAGGCGCTGGCGACCAGTAAGCTGGTGCGCACGGCGACCCTGGAAAAGTTCTGGCAGCCGCAGAAACTGAGCGGTGGCGGCAGCAATTTCTTCTCCACCGGATGGGACACCACCCGCAGCGACGGCTACACCCAGGTCGGCCATGATGGCGGCACCCGTGTACGTGCGCGGCTGGCGTACAAGGACACGCTGGCCGACGGCTACTGGGTGTTCGTGTACCTGACCAACGGCAGCGCCCGCAATGTCTGGTCCAGCACGCTGGTGGAGAGCACGATGGCGGTCGCGGCGCCGCAGGCGTTTCCGCACGCGGTGCTGTCCGAGGGGCTGGTCGCGTATGCGCTGGATGATGATGCAGGCGCCGCCCAGGCGATACGCAGCTGGTTGCGCGATAACAACCGGGTGACGGGCAGCGAGCTGGAACGTGCGATCAACGCCAGCGGCTATGCCATCCGCCAGAGCCTGGGTGCACGCAGGGCGTTGAAGGTATTCGCCCTCAACACCGAGCTGTATCCGGATTCGGCCAATGTGTGGGACAGCCTGGCCGAGTGTCATGCGGCATTGGGCGAGAAGGAAGCAGCTGATCAGCTCTACGCAAAGTCGAAGACGCTGACGAAACCCTCGCCATAAACCCTGCTGTAGAGCCGAACCCATGCTCGGCTGCTCTTCGTCGCGATGGCAGACAACCCGCGCTGCACGCGATTAGCCGAGCGTGGGCTCGACTCTACAGGAACACCGCGGGCGGCCATACGCCGCCGGTGGGTGACGTGGCTCCGCCGACCTGTTAACTTGCGCGCCACTTTGGTGGTTTACAGTATTTGCGCATGTCGCTCTCGTCGTACCGCCCCACCCCCTCGCTGCTGTTCCTGGCCGTTTCCCTTGGCCTCGCCTCCACCGCCGCTGCAGCCCCGCAGGCCACCACGCTGGATGCGGTGCAGGTCACCGCTGCTGGCGATGCCAGCGCGCAGGCGCGCGAGACGCTGAAGCGCGTACCCGGCGCCAGCAACGTCATCGACGTGGCCAAGGCCGACAGCCGACTGTCCTCCAGTGCGGATGTGCTGGCCTATCAGCCGGGCATCAGCGCGCAGTCGCCGGGCAACGAGGGCACCAAGATCTCGATCCGTGGGTCGGGCATCAACCGGGGGCCGGGCGCGCATGCCTCGGGCATTGCGGTGTCGATCGACGGCCTGCCGCTGACCGGCCCAGGTGGCACGCCCTACGAGCTGCTGGAACCGCTGTGGCTGTCGCGCGTGGAAGTCCTGCGCGGCGCCAACGGCTTCGAGCGCGGCGCGTTGGCGCTGGGCGGTGCCATCGACTACGTCAGCCGCAGCGGCCGTGATTCGGCGGGCGTGCAGCTGCACTACGAAGCCGGCAGCCGTGGCTACCAGAAGCGTGGCCTCAGCTGGGGCGGCGTCAACGGCGATGTCGACTACTTCCTGGCCTACACCGATACCGAGTTCGACGGTTACCAGCGCCATGCGCGCGGCGACGGCAAGGGCGCGATGGCCAACATCGGCTGGCAGATCACGCCCGACCTGCAGACGCGCTTCTTCGTGCGCTACCGCGAGACCAGGCACGAAACGCCCGGTCGCTTGACCCGCGACCAGATCCGCAACGATCCACACGCCGCGAATGCGGCCAACCTGGCCATCGATGCGCGCCGCCCGCAGCCGGGCAGCACCTGGGTAGGCAATGTCACCACGCTGCAGATCGATGAGGACTCGTCGCTGCAGGCCGGGCTTGTCTACCACTCCTACCCGATGGACTTGAACGAGAGCCTGTACCGGCAGCAGCTGGACTACGCCAACCTCAACGCCACGCTGGACTACCGCCATCGCCACCGGCTGTTCGGCCTGGACAGCGAGACCACGGTCGGCCTGCGCGCCACCCACGATCTGGACGCCGATGTGCGCGAGTCGCTGCGCTTTGCCAGCAACGGCTATGCCGCCGGCACGCGCACGCGCGACTTCCGCCACCACGGCACCGACAGCACACTGCACGTCAGCAACACCCTCACCTTCAATGACCGCCTGCGCATGCAGGCTGGGCTGGCACTGATCAACACCCGTCGCGATGTGCAGGTGACCTGGCCGAGCAGCGGCGGCCGCCTGCGCGAGCACGACTGGGACTACGCACCGCGACTGGGCTTTACCTGGCAGCACAGCGCGCAGACCCAGTGGTTCGGCAACCTCAGCCGTTCGGTGGAGGCACCGCACCCATGGTCGATGATCTGGGGCTCGAACCAGTACTTCGGGCCGGGCAATGGCCCGTCTACCGGCCGCCAGCGCGCGCCGGTGCCGGTGCAGAACCAGACCGCCACCACGCTGGAACTGGGCGCGCGCGGTGACGCGGCGCTGGGCCGCTGGGAACTGACCGGCTACTACGCCCACGTGAACCACGAACTGCTGAGCGTCGAACTGCAACCGGTGCCGAACCTGTTCATCGCCGAGAACAATGCCAGCCCCACCGTGCACCGCGGTATCGAAGCCGGATTGGACAGCACGCTGTGGCAGGCTGCACCGGGCCGCCTGTCGCTGCGCCAGGCGTATACCTTCAGCGATTTCCGCTACCGCCACGATGCACGTTTCGGCAGCAACCGCCTGCCCGGCCTGCCGCGCCACGCCTACCAGGCCGAGCTGCGTTTCGATCATGCATCCGGCCTGTACGCGGCGCTCAATACCGAATACGCCTCGCGCATCGCGGTGGACTACGCCAACAGCTACTGGGCCGACAGCCATGTGATCTTCGGCAGCCGCATCGGCTACGACGCACCCGGTGGCCGCTGGCAGGCCTGGGCAGAGATGCGCAACCTAGGCAATCGCCGCTACGTCGCCACCGTCACGCCAGGCTATGACGACGCCGGCAAGGATGTCGCGCGTTCGACGCCGGGCGAAGGCCGCGGCGTCTACGCGGGCGTGCGCTGGCGCTTTGAGTGATTGCTGCAGGCGGCGCCGGGTGTGATCCGGCGCCGTCGTTCCAGGGTCAGCCGATACGCCAGGGCGGCAGGCGCTCGCTGCGCTTCCAGATGGAAGGCGCGAAGCCGACCAGCACCAGTGCCGCCAGCCACTTCGGCGACGTACTCAGCAGCGTCGAACCGAGCGAGCCGTCGCTGGGTGCGAGCTGCTCCTGCCAAGGGTTGTAACCCAGGTAGAGGATGCTGCCGGCCCACCACAGCAACGCTGCGCCGATGCCCACCAGCAACAGGGACAGCGTGCGGCAGGTCCAGCGCTGCGAGGTGGTTCCCCACTCGCGGGACACCGCTACCAGCAGACCCACCACCAGCAGCGACACCAGTGCCACCAGGCCGATATCAACCTTCGGTCCAATGCGCTCATAGGCGCAGGCGCGGCATTGCGCCTCTTCCGCGGCAGTGCCGGCTTCAGCGCCATCGCCCTGCCCGGCTGCCGGCTGCGCCAGTGCTGCAAACGGCAACAACACCGCCAGCAGCGTCACCATGATCCAACGAAACAACGTCCTGTTCCTGCGTGCAGCGACATCCATGCGCTCTTCCTCGTCAGTGGTTGTGTGTCTCAGTGGGCGTTCGGCCATCCAGCGCCCCGGTTCCCGATGCAGTACGACAAGCTCCGGATAGGTGAAACCGCCAGGATACGAATCCTCGGCGACCGCGATCATAGCCCACTGTTCAGGGCGGCTGAAAACAGGTCGGGACCAGGCCAGGAAGCAACCGCATTACAGCCCCTGGATGACCTGCAGCAGGTGGCTCGCACCCGGCACGAGTTCCTGAGCAAGCCAGCCCAGCACCGCGAAGAACAGCAACAGGCCGATCAGCGGCCAGACCGTGTGCGACACGCATACCCGCCACCATCCCTGCTCGTGCATGCCCTGCATGCGCCGGTACAGGCCGCCGGCGATCGCCGCGTCCACCAGCAGTTCGGCCATCAGCACCGGCGCCGACCACACCACCCACACGCTGGCCAGCAGGACGGTCGCCACCAGCGCGACGATGCCGAGGGTGGCCAGCAACGGCAAGCCCGCTTCGTCTTCAGCGAGTCCGGCCAACGGCAGCTCTCCGGCGTCGCCACTGCTCACCGATGCCGGCTCGTTCCACGAGGCCGACGCACCGCCACCGCCGGAACGGCCGCCGGCGCCGCTCCACGGTGATTCCACGGCACTGCCGCGAGGGGATGGGCTGCCACCGCCCACATCCGGCGACAGGCCATCCAGCACGTTGTCCCAACGCCAGCGGATCCAGATCCACATCAGCAGCAGGAACACGCCGTAGGCCAGCACTACGGCCATCGGGTAGCGAAACCACATCGCGTCGATACCGGCCAGGCGCAGCAGGTGCGAGGCAAGAAAACCTGCAGCGCCGGTCAGGGCGACGATCAGCGCCATCTGCAGGCGTGGCCAACCGCGCTGCTGCAAGTGCCTGCGCGCACGCACGACTTCGCTGCCGCGGTTCATCGGCAATGTCAGTGGGCTGCGTGAAAAATGGCGCGAGCGCTTCATGCCGCCGCCAGGGGGCGGGAGGCATCGCGGCCAGGGACCTCGGGAACCTGATGCTGCATGCGGACATCCTTGCCGGGCACGCGTAGGCGATGTTGGGCGGATTCTACCGCGGGCAGCTCCGCTGTCCAGACGGCGGTTCCAAGCGGCCGATCCTCAGCTGCGATCAATGATCCGTTCGATGCGGCCTCCCGCGAACACGAACTCGCTCTGGCCCTGCAGTTCCAGCTCGGTGCCCGCACGCGGTCCATCGGGACCATCCTGCGCGAACACGCCGCGCCAGCCAATCGTCGCCGTCGCCCGATCACCATCGAAAACCAGCGCCAGCAAGCGCTGTTCGCGCTCCCGGAACAGGCGCGCAGACTGGCGTGCCAGCTCGCCAAAGGCATCGACGCCTTCGGTGACCATCGTCAGCTGGCCGCCACTGTGATTCTCAAAGCGTACGTTGTGCGCCAGCACGGCCAGCATGGCGTCGATATCGAAGCGGTTGTAGGCCTGCAGGTAGTGCTCGATCAACTGACGATGGTGCAATTCGTCCATGGCGGCATCCAGTCGTGGGCTGCTGGCGAGTCTGGCCTGCCCGCACCGGCCGATCAAGGCCGCGTGGCCGCCTTCAGCAGCTGCACGGCCACCTGGTCGAACGGGGCGATGTCCTGCAGCGCACGGCACATCGCTACCGCGCCCTCCACGCTGGCGATCACCAGGCTGGCCAGTTCACCCGCCGCTGCCGGGGCATGCCCTTCAGCGACGAACGCCGAGGCAAGATGCCCCTGCCAGCGCATGAATACCTCGGCCGCCGCCGCGCGGGGTTGGCTGGGCGTGGCCTCCACCGGCTCCTCCACGGCAGCGGCCAGCACCGGGCAGCCGGCGCGGAAATCGGAGCGCAGCAGACGCTCGCGCCACATCGCCAGGAACTGCTGCAGGCCCTGCACCGCCCCATCCTTCAGCAGCTCCATCAGCAGCACCTCCACCTTGTCGCCGGCCATGTGGGTGGCGCGCGCCAGCAGCTCCTGCTTGCCTCCGGGAAAGTGATGGTAGGTGGAACCCAACGGCGCCTCGGCCAGCTTGGTCACCTCACGGATGCTGGTGGCATTGAGGCCTACCCGCGCCAGCATCTGCGCCGCGGCATCGATCACGCGCTGTGGGGCATCGGACGGTCGCGGGCTCACGGCGGTCTCCTTGCTAAGACAATCGTCATAGATTAGCGTACCGGCGATTCTATAACAGTCGTCATAGCCATGAATCTCTGGTTCCGTCTGCTCCACCTGCTGCTGTGCAGCCTGTTCCGGCCGAAGCTGGAGGCCCCGTTCGGCGTCTCGCGGCTGCAGTTCCGGGTGCTGCCCAACGACCTGGACAGCAACCTGCACATGACCAACGGCCGCTACTGGAACATCTTCGACCTGGGCCGGCTGGACCTGATCCTGCGCATGGGCCTGGGCCAGGTGGCGCTGCGCGAGAAATGGGCGCCGATCGTCGGCGCCGGCACCATCCAGTTCCGCCGCGAATTGAAGCCGTTCCAGCGCTTCACCCTGGAAACACGACTGGTGGGCTGGGTCGGCTCGCGCGGCATCATGGAGCAGCGCGTGCTGATCGGTGCCGAGCAGAAGATCGCCACGCGCGCGCTGCTGGTCACCGGCATCTACGACCGTCGCGCGCGCAAGTTCCTGGGCATGCCGAAGATGATGGAAGCGATCGGCGTGGTCGCCCCGCCCTCGCCGCCGCTCAGTGCGGCCGCCGAAGCGCTGCTGGCCGCCGACGCAGCGTTGAAGCAGGACGACGCCTGAGCCTCAGGGAGCCGCCACCGGCATCATGTGCTGTCCGCGCGATACGACCTGGGTACGCCCTCCCACGTGCAGCACGTACTCGAAGGACTGCCGCATGCGGCTGTACGCGCCGCCCTCCGGCACGCCGTAGTTGGCACCCACGCTGAGGGTATGCCGGCCCGGCGGCAACGGCTTGAGCATCACCCAGTAGCCGTCGGCGGCGGCCAGCCGTGAGTCTGCGTCATCGGCATCCATGCGGAAGCAGCCTTCACTGCGCACCCGATGCATGCGCATGTCGCCCAGGGGTTGCCCATCCAGCAGCACCACTGCACTGATCAGGTAATCGTTGTTGACCGCCGCCCCGGCCTGCAGCTCCTTGCAGGACACAGACTCATCCACCTGGTAGTGCGCCATGTTGATGATCGGCAGCAACAGGTACTTGCCCGCCGGCACCACGCATTCGCGATGTGGCCGGAAACGGCCATTGGTGCCGGCCAGGTTCCAGACCGGGCCTTCCTGGCCCACATCGCATACACGGCCATCCGGGTCGAGATAGGGCGCGCCGCCCTGGGCATCGGCCCAGCGCCACCAGCGGGCGGTCCATTCGGCCAGTGAAACTCCGGCCACCGGCTCACGCGTCAGCGGCGAAGGCGCCGCCGTGTCTGCACTGAACGCCGGTACGGCCGCCAGCAGCAGTGCCATCGTTGCGCCGCTGCGGCGCAGCCATCCCTGGATTCCCTTCCGCATCACCCACCCCATCGTCCCTGGCGGCCACGCTGCGTGGCCAGCTCCAGGGCCATTTTACCTCGACGGGCTGGACGCTGTGCATTGCGGGTGCTGTGCCTAGTCCGGCGCCATTGCGCGCCTGATTGCAGCCTCCGCCAGCGGCGCCATCACCGCATAGCCCTTCGCCGTGGGATGCACGCCATCCTCGGCCAGCTGCGGATCCAGCCCTCCGGCGGCATTGGTCATCGGCGTGTAGTAGTCCAGATAGACCAGCTGCTTCACATCGGCATAGCGCTTCAATGCCGCGTTCAATGCGCGCACCTTGGGAGCAGGTGCCGTGCCCGGCAACCACGGGTAATCGCTGACCGGCAGCACCGATGCCAGTACCACGGCGATGCCATGTGCGCGTGCCAGGTCCACCATCGCGTGCAGGTTGTCTTCAATCATCGCCTGCGTGGACGGGCCGGTGTTGCCGGCAATGTCGTTGGTGCCGGCCAGGATCACCACCACTTGCGGCTTCAGTGCCAGCACGTCCTGCGGGAACCGCACCAGCATCTGCGCCGTGGTCTGGCCACTGATGCCGCGGTTGAGCCAGCCCTTGCCGGGAAAGAACGATGCGCTGCCTTCCCTGCCCCAGCCCTCGGTGATGGAATCACCGTAGAACACCACGCGTGGTTGCCCCGGTACAGCGGCAAGCAGTCGTGCGTTGGCGTCGCGATAACGCTGCAGTTGCGGCCAATCGGCCAGGCGCTGCTGCATGAAACGAATCTCATCAGGGCGCAGCTGCTTTACGGGTTTGAGCAGCATCGGATTGACCGCGCCCGTTTCAGCAGCCGCGGTCGGAACGGTCAAGCCAATGCTGAAGGCGATGGCCAACGTTCCGGCAAGCACAACAGGAATACGCATGGAGACTCTCCCGGTTCACGGTGGCAGTCTAGCGCCCCGGCCTGCAATCAGCGTGCTGCCGCGCGCGCTGCCACGCCGGTCACCTTGGCCGGCATCCACATGCCGGGCGTCCAGCCGCTGGCGGCCAGGATCGCCTTCGGGTTGTCCTGCTGGATCAGCGCACGCACCGCATCGCGCTTGTCCTTGGCCTGCAGGTAATAGGCCTTGGCGATGCGGTAGCCCACCCAGTACCCGAGGTCATAGGGCTCCTGCGAACCGGGCTTGTAGTTGTACAGCCACGGCGACAGATCGGTACTGTCCACATCCAGCGCAAAGGCGCTTTCAATGTGGACCTCGCGGCCGCGCGTCCACGCCGCATGGCGACTGTTGCCGACGTTGCCGGAAATCAATTCGGCGATGAATTCGGCGATACCTTCGCCCAGCGAAACACGCAGCACCGTCGCATGCGGGTCGCCGGGCTCGAAATCGTTCAGGCCGGTCTGCTGGATGTGCACGTACTCGTGCGCGATCACGTGCACGAAACGGTCCGGCACGTTGGGATTCATGAAATCGGCTGCGCACAGCGCTTCCAGGCCGATGATCACCCCACTCTTCGAGGTCAACCCGACCGGCCGACCACGGCCGACCGCGAGGGTCACCGGAGGAAACGCGGCCTGCGGATAGATCGCCTGCAGGTTGCCGAACACCTGCACCAGGCGCTGCTTCACCGCCGGCAGCTCCGCCAGGCAGCTGCGGCCCTGCGCATACACCCCGGGCTGGCTGGCAATGGCTTCGGCAATGCGTTCGGGCGTGACCCGGCGCGCCTTCGCCAGTTCACCCAGGCCCGTACTGCCTTCGGCCAGGTAACCGGCCAGCTGGGCGACGCTGGGCTTGCCGCCGGTGCTGTCGTAGAGCGCGTAGAAGCGGCTGGCATCGGTGGTGAGGATCTGCGGCCCCGGCGGAGTACCCGCCTGTGCCACGCCGACCGTCCCGGCACAGGCCAGGGCAAGCAGGCAACGCGGGAAACTGGACATCGCTCCGTCCTTGGTGGAGTGCATGCGAAGCGCGCAATCTATCACTCCGCCCCGGCCACCGCAGCGGGCACATGCAGGCCCTTCGGGGCTGTGCCAGACTCACTCAGGCACCTGCCATGGATGATGGAGCACCGCACGATGATGATCGTTCCCGCGTACTGGGCCGAAGCCCGCCTGCAGGCCCGTTTCCGTGGCCGGCCGGTGGTCGTGCGCCGCTTCGGCTGGTCCGATGAGGGACCTGCCCAGGCCCAGGCCCACGCCGACCGCCGCGCCAACGAAGCCCTCAATGCCATCCTCGCCGGGCAGGTGCTGCCGCGTCGCGAGGTGCGCAGCAACTATGGCGTGGAGGGTGTGCCAATCCGCGAGCAGATCGTGCAGCGCGACGGCGATGTCATCATCACCCGCAACAGCTATGGCGCGTTGTGCCTCAACAGCCCCGACGTGCTGTTTGCCGACATCGATCATGCGCAGCCACCGGCCGGCTGCGTGATACCGGCCATCGTCGCTGCGATCCTGCTGCTTGCCGGCGCCATCATCGGCACCCTGCTCTGGCACTGGCTGGTGGGCCTGGTACTGGGCGTGGCGGCAGTGCTGCTGGTCAACGCGGCATTGCTGATGCGGCGGAAGCAGCGCCTGGCCGCCGCCGGCGGTGCTGAGGGGCTTGCGCTGAAACGCGTGGACGCGTTCAGCGAACAGCATCCCGATTGGCACCTGCGTGCCTACCGCACACCCGCCGGGCTGCGCGTGCTGGCGATGCATGCCACGTTCTCACCGGAGGACGAGCAGCTCCAGGCATTCTTCAAGGCACTGGGCACCGACACCCTGTACGCGCGCATGTGCCGGCTGCAGCATTGTTTCCGTGCGCGACTGACACCGAAGCCGTGGCGCGTCGGCCTGAAGTACCGCATCCGGCCGCCGGTGGCCGCGTGGTCAGCCGAACAGGCCAACAATCCGGATCGACTGGCCTGGATTGCCGAGTACGAAAAGAAGAGTGCCGGCTTTGCCGCGTGCACCTACCTGCGCAGCTTCGGCGACACCTCCCGGGTGCATGCCAAGGCCGAGCATGTGCGCGAGCTGCACGATCGGCTGTCGCACGCGCAGGACCGCCTACCGCTGGCCTGAACGCAACGCGCGCTCAGTCCACGCCCTGCACGAACGGCTGCCCTGCCAGGGTAGTGCCCAATCGCATCGCGACCTGCTGCCCGCCCTTTTCGAAGGTTGTTGCGCATTGCTTGGCGTCCTTCTGGCATCCAACTTCCGGAAAGCCCTCGAGTGACTCAGGCGCGCCCTGGACCGGACTCGCCTGCCACCCTGCCGCATCCATCAGGCGCTTGGCCTTGGCATAGGGCATGCCGGCAACAATGCCCAGCTGCGCCAGTTCGGAGGGGAGTGATTGGGCATGCAGGATCGGCGTCATCACCAGCGCCAACACTGCGGCAACACGTTTGGACTTCATTGGTGAAACCCATGGCAGACAGCAACAGACCTGCAGCGTATCGCAGCTTCTGCACGCCATGGCACCCGCATCACATATGGTTACGCAACCGCAACGGCCAATGACACGAGGTCACCCTGGGGCCGCATCCGGTTCGCTTCACGCGCGGCCGGCGCATTGCTGGCCGAGTCGAGGACCGCGGAAAGCGCGTCCGGCTCGCTGCGCACCGCGTACATCACCCGGGTGCCGGTCAGCAGCAGGCTGTCGACTCAGCGACCGCGCTGGCGCTCGATTTCCGCGTGCAGTACCTGCAGCTGCGCCAGGTACTGCTGGAAGATGCCCAGATCCTCCTCGACCAGGCGTGGCCAGTCGGGCTTCGCATTCAGCAACTGCTCGACCTGCTGCTGCGGCGGGCGATCAAACCCTTCGCCCAGGACGGCCAGGTAGCGCTCCCTGAATCCCTCCGGATCCTGCTGGTCCTGGGCGAAGAGCTGCACCGCAATCAGTCCGGCATACAGGTAATTGGCCAGGTAAAGCGGATCCTCATACATCAGCCGCTTGGATATCCAGGTGCTGCGCAGCTCGGGATACTGCTCCGATGCGCCCCCGTACCTGCCCAGCACCTTCATCGTCAGCGTATCAAGCGCGTCTGCGTTGCCAACCTCATCGGCGGCCACGTCCTGATAGATGGACTGTTCCAGATCGGCCTCTTCAGACGATACGAACAGCTGCAGGATGATGTCATCGAGCAACGACTTCAGGTAATACGCCTTGGCACGTGGATCACTGGCCTGCCGGTAGAGCTGATCGCGGAACTTCAGTTCGTTGTAGATGGCGAAGGCCTCGGTCAACCACTTGTTGCCGTTGCGCTGGAATGATGATGCGCCGCCGCGCTGCATCAACTGGCCATGCATGGCATGGCCGGCTTCGTGAGCGATCTGGACATCCCCCTCCAAATCGCCCTGTCGATGACCAACGAACAGCAGCGAAGGCGCGCCAGGGGCGCTGATCGAAAACGCATCCATCGCGCGCCGCTCTGCCGATCCACCCAGATCCATGTGTCCGCCCGCAGGATCGAGCAGTCCGCGCAGCCCTGTCACGTAATCCGGCCCCAGCACCTGCATTGATGCCGCCGCCGCATCACGCAATTGCGCCAGGTCAAGCGGCGGAGGGATATAGCCCGCATCAGGCAGGCCCATGTCCCAGATCCTTGGAGAGGCCTGGCCCATGCGCTCAAGATGGGTCAACTGCATCTGTTGATAGTTGCGTCGCAGCGGCGCGTGGCGCGCTACCGCCGCCAGTGTTGCGTCGACGGCGGCCTGATCCAGGCCCATGTGCCGGTAGCTGCGGTCGGGCGCAGTTCCATCGCCCTGCAGTTCCGACGCTTGCTCGTTGAGGCGGACCAGGCCCAGCAGCACCGTTGCCATTTCGCTGCGCCGCAACGCCATTCCCTGCCAGTAAGCACGCCATGCCGCTTCGCGCAGTGAACGGTCCGGCAGGCGGGAAAGGGCTCGCGCATCGGTGCGGCTGTCAAACGTGCCGCCTTCATGTTCGAAGCGCGCAAAGGGCGCCGATTGCAGCAGCTGCCGGTGCAGTCGCCCGAAGCTGTCCAGCGCCGGGTCGGCCAACGTGTCGACCGCATCCACCAGCGCTGCATTGGCCCGCTGCACACCCTCCCGCAACGCCCGTTCACGCAGGTCGGCATGCGGCTCGATCCAGGCAGCGTGCGCGGGCGCATCACGTAATGCCTGCTTGGCAATCGCCGCGATGCGTCCACATGTGCCGGCCACTTCGCCCTGGGTGTTGGTCAGCCGGGCATCGTCGGCATTACGCGCTGCCTGAAGATGCAGGTAGCCATGGTGCCGGAGGCACTCGCCATACAGCTGTTCGGCCTGCTGGAACCTCACGTCTGGCGGCGCATGAAGTGCCTTGAGGGCATGGGTCCTCCGCTCGAGGTTCTTCCACGCCTCACGTTCCTGGGAGGCGCTGCCAAAGTAGCTGCGGTCATCTGCCCGCAGAGCCTGCGCTTCCACTCCGTGTGTCATCCCGGCCAACAGCGTCGCGATGACAAAAGTGATGGCGCGCATCCCATTGCGATGCATCGATGTCTCCTGGTCTGTTTCCACTCCCAGCTTAGCAGCCCGGGTGGACCCGGATGCCGCATGGCAGGTGGCTTCCCGATTCCCGATTGCGCATCCGGATCCAGGCCGTCTACCCACTCACATCCCGATACAGCAAGGCCGCCCTGGGGCGGCCTTCCCGTCTCCTTACTTGGCGTTCTTCACGTAGGTGTCGAACCAGTTCAGCATTTCCGCCACAAGCTGCTCGTTCGATTCCAATGCGGTGTACCAGTGCGGTTCGTTCGGCAGCATCACCAACCGCGTGATGCCGCCGTTGCCTCGGATCGCCTGGTAGAGCTTGCGCGACTGGAACGGCTCAGTGCCCGGGTTGGCGTCGTCCTCGCCGTGGACCAGCAGCAGCGGCAGCTTGATCTTGTCGGCATAGAAGAACGGAGAGGCCTTCAGGTACACGTCCTGCGCCTGCCACACCGAGCGACGCTCGTTCTGGAAGCCGAACGGGGTAAAGGTCTTGTTGTACGAACCGCTGGTCGCCACGCCAGCCTTGAACAGGTTGGTATGGGCGATCAGGTTGGCGGTCATCAGGCCGCCATGGCTGTGGCCGGTCACGCCGATGCGGTTGCGATCGACCACGCCCATGTCCACCGCCTTGTCCACCGCCGCCCTGGCGTCAGCTTCCAGCTGCTCCAGGTAGGTGTCGTAGGCGTTCTTCGGGTCACCCACGATCGGGAACGAGGCGTTGTCGATGATCGCGTAGCCGGCCAGCAGCATCAGGCGGTACGGCTGCAGGCGGGTGAAGGTCTGCTGCGAACCGGACACCTGCCCCGCCTGAGCGGCGTTGGCGAAGTCGGCCGGGTAGGCGTACAGGATCGCCGGCACGCGCTGGCCTTCCTTGTAGCCCGGCGGCGTGTACAGGGTGAACGACAGGTCCACGCCATCGGCACGCTTGTAGGTCACCAGCTGCTTCTTGATCTGGCGCACTTCCGGAGTCGGGTCGACCAGCTTGGTCAGCGCGGTCGCGGTGGACGCGAACTGCGCCTCGCCGGTCTTCGCATCGGCCACCGCCTCACCCTGCTGACGGATGAAGGCGTTCGGCGGATCGATCACCGACTGGTGCCAGGTCAGGTAGCGCCCAGGCGTATTGCTGAAACCAAGGAACTGCTCGTAGGCATCGGCGCTGCTGCGGAACAGGCGCTCGCTCTTCAGCGTGCCGAGGTCGAGGCGGTCGAGGAACGGACGGTCGCCCTGCGGCGAGGCACCACGGCCGCTGAGGAAAACATGGTTGCCCTCCCGGCGCACGACCTGCGCACCATTCGGCAGGCGGGTGAAGACCAGGTTGCCGGGGTTGCCGTACAGCTCATCGCTGGACATGTCCCACAGCAGGCGGCCTTCCTTCTTCGGCTGGTCCACATCGACGATGCGGGTCTGCATCCAGTGGCGGTTCTCGTCGTTCTCGAACTGGAACGCCACGGCCGGGTCGGCAGTCCATGCGAAGCCTTCGAAGCGTTGTGCGGTGCGGGTGATCTCGACCGGCTTGCCGTTGAACGGCGCCTTCAGCATCAGCACCCGATCGCGATGCGGCACGTTGACCTTCCAGTCGCCCTTGTCCAGCGCTTCGGCATAGACCAGGGTGGCCGGATCGGTGGCACGCCAGTCGAAACCACGCGGGCCTTCCGGTACGCCGTGCACCGGCACGCGGTCGGCCAGCGGCAGGCTGGCGATCGGCGTGGACTTGCCGCTGGCGATATCCAGCACGGCCACGTCGTTGGCGAAGCGCTGGTAGGTCACCGCATGCGAGTACGGCGCCTTGATCGATTCGGTCAGCACGTGCACGCCATCGGGCGCGGCGCTGACTTCGTTGAACAGCGCCGGCTGCCCGACCGGACGCACGCCGTTGGCGGCAGTATCGACCACGGCCAGCTGCGAGGCGCCGTAATAAGCGAACAGCTTCTCGTCATGCACGCTGGTCAGCGTGTCGCGGGCTTCGTAGGTGCTGCTCTCGCCACTGCTGCCCAGCGACTCCTGTGCATCCGGGCCGGTCGGTACGTCACCGTTGGACGGTGCTGGGCCCTGGTTGGCCGGCACCAGCTTCACCAGCAGGTTCTGGCTGCCGCCCAGCCACTGCACGGTATAGCCGAAAATCGGGTTCAGCTGCACATTCGGCACCTGCTTCACCTGGCCGGTAGCGGCATCGCCCACCCACAGCTGCACGCTGGTATCGACCGCGTTCTGGAACGCAAAGTGGCTGCCATCGGCCGACCACAGCGCGCCGGTGGCGCAGCCCTGCGGCAGGTTGACCTTGGTCTGCTGGCCACTGCCGATGTCGACCAGGGTGAAGTCGGCCACGCAGGCCGGGATGCCATAGCCACCGGGGGTGTCATGGCGGCTGCGGTTCTTCGGTTCCAGGCGCACGCCAGCCAGCTTCAGGTACGGCTGGGCGACACGGCTGATCGACGGGTAGGTCTGCGCAGTGGTCAGCAGCAGGCGCTGGCCACCCGGGGCCACGTTCGGCGCCGGCGGCGGCGGTGCCTTCAACACCTTGAGCAGGTGCTCCGGCGGCTTCGCGTAGTCTGCAAGCGCCGGGCCAGCGGCCAGCAGGCCGAAGGTGGCAACGGCAACGGCCGCCGCCAGAGAGGTTCGACGGATGAGCATCCTTATCCCCTGGGTGTGAATGGGTACCCGGAATCGGGCAAGGTCCCGAATCTAGCACCGCAGGGGTTGTCGTGAATGGGCCGGAAGGGCTAGTGGCCGGATGGGGCAAAGTGGAACACGCCCGGAGAGGCCGGCAATGGACCGGCATCTGCCAGGCGTGGTCTGTCGTCACTGCTGGGCGTGCAGGTCCCAGGCAGTCAGGTAATCGGGGTCGACCACGATCATGCCACTGTTCCGCATGCGGTACTCGCCGGGCTCGGCGGGCAGGTACTGGTCGAGCATCGGGGGCAGATAGCGCTCATGGCCGTCATTCTCGTCCGCCAGCACCACGCCTTCGTCGGCGCTGATGCGCAGCACCGTACCGGCGTATTGTTCCAGCCCCTGCACCTGGCCGTCACCGCCATAGCGGGTGACGCCCACCAGCACCACCTTGCCGATCATTTCCTCGACCTTGGCATCGTCCAAGGGCGGCAGCATGGGAGTGAATTCATCGCTCATCGGTGCACCTCCGTAGCCTGCTGGACATCGTGGATGAGGTTTCCGCTTCGCAGTGCGCGTCGCTGGCAGCCGAGCAGGTGCCCAGCCCGAAGCCTCGGCATCGAGAGTGCCAGTGCGCCCATGAACCCAAGGGTTCCTGGAGCACGATGCTGCCATCGCAGGCGGAAGGGACAGGTGAAGGCCGAAATCGGTCCTCGCCGATCAGAGGGTTGTACCTGCACCCACGCTAGAATGCGCCCATGCGCACCGTACATGCCCTCCGCTACATCACCCCGTTACGGGAAGGCGGCTCCCTGCCCGCCGTGGTCGAGACCGACGACGACGGCATGGCCGTGCTGAAGTTCCGCGGCGCCGGCCAAGGCCCGAAGGCGTTGATCGCCGAGCTGATTGCCGGTGAGATGGCACGCACGCTGGGCCTGCCGATTCCGGAAATCCTGTTCGTCGAGCTGGATCGCGAGTTCGCCCGCACCGAACCCGACCCGGAGATCCAGGAGCTGATCCGCGCCAGCGAGGGCCTGAACCTGGGCCTGGACTACCTGCCGGGTGCGATCAATTACGATCCGGCGGCGATGCCGGTGGACGCCGACCTTGCCTCCCGCATCGTCTGGTTCGATGCGTTCACCAGCAATGTCGATCGCACCACCCGCAACCCCAACCTGATGGTGTGGCACCGCAAGCTGTACCTGATCGACCACGGCGCGGCGATGTACTTCCACCACGACTGGGCCAATGCCGGCGATGCCTGCGAAAAGCCGTTCGTGCTGATCCGCGACCATGTGCTGCTGTCGTTCGCCAGCCGCATCGCCGAGGTGGATACCGAACTGGCCGCGCGCCTGAGCGATGCCGAGATCGAGCGCATCGTCGGCCTGGTGCCGGACAGCTGGCTGGTCAACGAGCCGGCATTCGACAGTCCGCAGGCCTATCGCCAAGGCTACATCGACTATCTCAAGCACCGCCTGAAAGTGCGTGCGGTGTTCGTGCAGGAGGCCGTCCGTGCCCACGCTGCACACGTATGACTATGCGGTCATCCGCGTGGTACCGCGGGTGGAACGCGAGGAGTTCATCAACGTCGGAGTGATCGTCTCCTGCCCCGGCGCGCGCCATCTGGAAGCGGCCATCGAGATCGATCCAGCACGCCTGCACGCGTTCGCTCCAGCGCTTGATCAGGATGCGTTGCAACCGTGGTTGGATGCGATCGTGGCCATCTGCCGTGGCGACGCCAGCGCCGGACCGATCGCACAGCTGCCCGCGCGCGCCCGCTTTCATTTCCTCACCGCCAAGCGCAGCTCGGTTGTGCAGATGTCGAGCACGCATGTCGGCCGCACTGCGGACCCGGCGGGTGTGGTGGAACACTTGATGACGAAGATGGTGCGGGTACCGGCACCAACCGAGCAACATTGATTGGGTAGAGTCGACTGTTAGTCGAGTAACGCGCGCAGCGTGGGCTCTTTGGCTGTGGTTGAGAAAGGCAGTCGACTCTACCCAGTCGACTCTACCCGGTAGACGCCACCCGGCCGGTGCCATCACCATTCGCGCTCGCCTGCCGGCTCAAGCTCGCTCAACGGCCAGCGGCACCATCCATACGGATGGTCACCGATCTGCGCGGCAAGACCGGCTCGAACGGGATTTGCCAGAATGTAGCAAGCGTGCCTGTGCAGCGATGCATCACTGCGGATTGCATGATCGTAGTAGCCTGCCTGCCAGATTGCACCCCGGCTCCCTCGCCGTCGGTTTATTAAAAAGCTGCTGCGTGCCTTGAAACGCTGCACGCAGTAGCCCAGCGAATGACTACGAAGTTGAGCCAGCCAGTGAATGTGATCCGGCATGATGATCCAGGCAAGTGATGCAGTCAGGCCTTCCCGATCCATCGATCCGAGGAGCTGCATGGCAAGGTGGGCATTGGCAGGGCAATCGAATACGCGATAGCGATTCCGGCACACCATGGTGATGGTGTAGACATTGCCGGCGATGGATCGCCGCCCGGAAAGCAGTTGGGGACTTGGCATGAGTTCGAGAATGCCCGCCCGCATGGATTTCCGGCATCGGTTCACTACCAATGCCAGAATCAGGAATCATCCCGATACAGCGTCCGGGGATGTGGAGTGGACTGGGTAGAGTCGACTGTTAATCGACTGCTCTTCTCTCCCACGCTGGAAAGCCCGCGCTTCGCGCGATAGTCGACTAACAGTCGACTCTACCCAGCCGGTTGTACCCTGTCGGCCCTATCTGGGCAGGGCGAAGGCCATCACGTAATCGCCGTTCGGGGTTTCCATGAAATGGTGGCCGCCGGCCATGATCACCACGAACTGGCGTCCGTCCTGTTCATACACCATCGGCGTAGCCTGCCCGCCCGCGGGCAGCGCCGCGTGCCACAGTTCCTTGCCGGTCTTCAGGTCGATGGCACGCAGCAGATCATCAGTGGCGGCGGCGATGAAGATCAGCCCGCTGGCGGTCACCACCGAACCGCCGTTGTTCGGCGTGCCGATCTCGATCGGCAGGCCGGAACGGATGCCGAACGGCCCATTGCCGCGCGCACTGCCAAACGGACGATCCCACAACAGCTTGCCGGTGCGCAGGTCGATGGCGCGGATGCCGCCGTAGGGAGGCTGCTTGCACAGCAGACCCGTGAACGGCAGCCGCCAGCCAGCGTTGACCTGGATGCCATACGGCGTTCCCACCTGCGGATCGCCGGCGCCCTCGCCACCGCCCCTGTCGGCACGGATCTTTTCGCGCGGCAGCCAGCCCAGGCGGTCGGCTTCGGCACGTGGCACCAGCCGGTTGTAGTTGGGCATGTCGTTGTAGTTGGCCACGATCACGCCGCGGCGCGTGTCGATGGACACACTGCCCCAATCCGAACCGCCGTTGTAGCCGGGGTATTCGATGGAATGGCGATCACTGCTCGGCGGCGTGTAGAAGCCTTCGTAATAGGCCTTGCGGAACTGGATGCGGCAGATCAGCTGGTCGATCGGGGTGATGCCCCACATGTCGCGCTCCGTCAGATCATGCTCGCGGCGCAGCGTGTGGTACAGCGAGAACAGCTGGGTGGGTGAACGCTGTTCCGGTTCGACACCGCCGACCGGCACCTTGCGCTCTTCGGCAGCGGTCAGCAGCTGGCCGTTGCGGCGGTCGAGAATGTAGATGTCACCCTGCTTGGTCGGCAGCAGGATCGCCGGCACCTTGCCTGCCGCCGTCGGGTAGTCGATCAGGCTGGCCTGCGAACCGAGGTCGTAGTCCCACACATCCTTGCGCACGGCCTGGAAATGCCAGGCCGGCTTGCCAGTGGCCACATCGATCGCCACCAGCGACGTCGCATAGCGGTTCTGGTTTTCCGTACGCGAGCCACTCCAGTAGTCGCCCGCAGAATTGCCCAGCGGCAGATAGACCAGCCCCAGCGCCTCATCACCGGTCGCGGTGGTCCACATGTTCGGCGTGCCGCGCGTGTAGGTCTGCCCATGCGGCGGCAGGCCGCTGCGCTCGGGCTGGTCCATGTCCCACGCCCAGCGCAGCTTGCCGGTGATCGCGTCGTACGCCTGGATCACGCCCGATGGCGCGTCGCGGCGCTGACCATCCAGCACCTGGTGGCCGGTGACGATCACGCCGCGCACGATGGCCGGGGGCGAGGTGATCGACACGTAGCCGGGTGGCACCTCACCCATCCCGAGGGTGATGTCGACCTGGCCGTTGTTGCCGAAATTCGCGCAGGGACGGCCGCTATCTGCATCCACTGCAATGATGCGCCCGTCCAGCGTGCCTTCGATGATGCGCGCCCAGCACGCCGGACGACTGCCCGGTGCAGCGCTGCGGCTCACGCTGGGCGGCGGTTCGGGCAACGCCAGATCGGCCGCGGCATCGGCCAGGGTGGCATCGGCCAGGATCGGCGTTGCCGGTTGCTCGTAGTAGCTCACACCACGGCAGGCGGCGGTGTACGGGATCGAGGCGTCCTTCACCTTCGGATCGAAGCGCCACACTTCCTTGCCACTGGCGGCGTCGAGCGCGGTCAGGCGGTTACGGGCAGTGCACAGGTACAGGCGGTCGCCGATCTTCAGCGGCGTGGTTTCCGCACCCCAGCGCTTCTTCGGCATATCGCCGGTGCGGAACTGCCAGGCGGGCTGCAGCGTGGCCACGTTGGCCGGGGTGATCTGCTGCAGTGGCGAATAGCGGGTGCCTGCATTGCTGCGCCCCCACGCCGGCCAGTCTCCCTCGGCAGGCTGGTCGGCCGGTTGCAGGCCGGTGGTATCCCGCGTGGGTTCCAGTCCGGCGCTGGCCGCGCCTTCCGGGAACGGCTGGTGCCCGTCCACTTCACCATGCGGTGCGAACGCCAACCCGAAGGCAGCGACGAACACCAGCATCAGGACGCCCGCCACGCTGCGCGACAGGCGCTTTGAAACCGGTTCGCGAAGGGTCGGCGCGAGCAGCGCCAGCACGATGCCGAGCGCGGTCACCAGGCCCAGCCGCGGCACCCAGCGCCAGTAGTCGCTGCCCGATTCCCACCAGGTCCACAGCAGCGTGCCGACGAACACCAGCGCATACAGCAGCGCGCCGCTGCGGCGATTGCCGAACAACAACAGGCCACTGGCCAGAAGGCCGGCCCCGGCGATGGCGTAGTACGCCGACCCGCCCAGGCTGAGCAGCCACGCGCCGAGCCCGCCGATGACCAGGCCGAGCACGACCAGCAGCAGCGACAGCACGGTAACGAGAGGGTGCCGTGAGGCGCGGACGGGAGCAGGAACGGACTGCGGCGTGGCGGACATCGTCGATCTCCGGGGGCAGCATGCGCCGTTATCCCACCGCCTGTGTGAAGCGCGCGCGTATGCGTGGCATCCGGATACGACGACGCCGGCACAGGGCCGGCGTCGTCGGGTACCCCAGGCTCGCGGCAGGATCACTCCTGCGCGGCGTCCTCGCTGCTGGCAGCAGCCGTTGCGCCGTCGGTCGTGGCCGGGGCGGCGGCAGCCACCTCGTCCTCGTCCTCGTCGATCGAGGCGTCCATGCGCTCCACCGCCTGCAGCTTCTCGTCCTTGGACAGGCGGATCAGGGTCACGCCCTGGGTGTTGCGGCCGACGCGGCTGATTTCCGAGCCACGCGTACGCACCAGCGTACCGCCGTCGGAGATCAGCAGGACT
Organism: Stenotrophomonas sp. FR010; assembly: GCF_047520755.2. NCBI lineage: Bacteria > Pseudomonadati > Pseudomonadota > Gammaproteobacteria > Lysobacterales > Lysobacteraceae > Stenotrophomonas > Stenotrophomonas sp. FR010. The sequence continues at coordinate 49,482 of NZ_JAXBQT020000001.1, forward strand.
TCGTCGCGGGAGCCCATCAGCACTGCGGCGACCAGCTTGCCGTTGCGCTCGGTGGTCTGGATGCCGATCACGCCCTGCGTGCCACGGCCCTTGCGCGGGTAGTCGGGCAGCGGGGTGCGCTTGCCGTAGCCGTTCTCGGTGGCGGTGAGGATGTACTGCACGCTGGCGTCGTCGGCACTATCGACCACCGCATCGCCCGTGGCGGTGGCTTCCTCGACACCGTTGTCGTCCTCGTTCTCGTCCTCGATGCCACCGGCACTTTCGGCCACGATCAGGCTGACCACTTCCTCGCCGGCCGGCATCCTGATGCCACGCACGCCAGTTGCGGTACGGCCCATCGAGCGGACTTTGTCCTCGCCGAAGCGCACGGTCTTGCCGTTGGAGGCGAACAGCAGGATGTCGCGCTGGCCGTCGGTCAGGCCGACGCCGACCAGGGCATCGCCCTCATCGAGGTTGATCGCGATCTTGCCGCGGGCCAGGCGGAAGGCGAACTCGCCCAGCGGAGTCTTCTTGACCGTACCGTTCTTCGTGGCGAAGAACACGAACTGGCCATCGGCGTACTCGCGCACCGGCAGCACGGCCTGCACGCGTTCGCCGGGTTCCAGCGGAATCCAGTTGATGATCGGACGGCCGCGGGCGTTGGAGCCCGCTTCCGGCAGCTGGTAGACCGGCAACCAGAACACCTTGCCCGAACTGGTGAACGTCAGCAGCGTATCGTGCGTGTTGACCAGCCACAGCTGTTCGATGAAATCCTCTTCCTTGGTCGCCGCCGCACTGCGACCACGGCCGCCGCGGCGCTGCGCGCGGTACACGCTGACCGGCTGGCGCTTCACGTAGCCGGCATGCGACACGGTGACCACCACGTCTTCCGGTGCGATCAGGTCGAGGATGTCCAGGTCTTCTTCGCTGTGGCGGATTTCGGTGCGACGTTCGTCACCGAACTCGGCCTTGACGTTGACCAGCTCCTCGCGGATCACCTGCAGCAGGCGGTCGGGATCTTCCAGGATGTGGATCAGCCCGGCGATCACTTCCAGCAGCTGCTTGTACTCGTCAGTCAGGCGGTCCTGCTCCAGCCCGGTCAGGCGGTGCAGGCGCATTTCCAGGATCTGGGTGGCCTGGATCTCGGTCAGCTGGTAGCCGCCCTCGATCAGGCCCACGCCCTTGGGCAGGTCTTCCGGGCGCGAGGCTTCGGCACCGGCGGCACCCAGCATCGCACCGACCAGGCCCGGCTCCCACACGCGCGCCAGCATGCGCTCGCGTGCTTCGTTCGGGTTCGGCGAGGTCTTGATCAGTTCGATCATCTCGTCGATGTTGGCCAGCGCGACGGTCAGGCCTTCCAGCACGTGGGCACGGGCGCGCGCCTTGCGCAGCTCGAACACGGTGCGGCGGGTGACCACTTCGCGACGGTGGCGGACGAACGCCTCCAGCATCTGCTTCAGATTCATCAACTGCGGGCGGCCGTCGACCAGCGCCACCATGTTGATGCCGAACACCGATTCCATCTGCGTCTGCTGGTACAGGTTGTTCAGCACAACCTCGGCAGATTCGCCGCGCTTGATCTCGATGTAGATGCGCATGCCGTCCTTGTCGGACTCATCGCGCAGCTCGCTGATGCCTTCGATCTTCTTTTCCTTGACCAGCTCGGCGATCTTCTCGATCAGACGCGCCTTGTTCACCTGGTAAGGAATTTCAGTGACGATGATCGACTCGCGGCCGTTATCGGCCACTTCGATGTCGGCCTTGGCACGGATACGCACGCGGCCACGGCCGGTGCGGTAGCCGGCGACGATGCCGGCGGTGCCGTTGATGATGCCGGCAGTCGGGAAATCCGGGCCCGGGATGTACTCCATCAGGCCGTCGACGTCGATCTCCGGGTTGTCGATCAGCGCAATGCAGGCGTTGATCGATTCGCTCAGGTTGTGCGGCGGGATGTTGGTCGCCATGCCCACCGCGATACCGGCCGAGCCGTTGACCAGCAGGTTCGGGAACCGGGTCGGCATGACCGTCGGCTCCAGTTCCTTTTCGTCGTAGTTGGGCTGGAAATCGACGGTTTCCTTGTCGATATCGGCCATCAGCTCATGCGCCAGGCGCGACATGCGCGCCTCGGTGTATCGCATCGCCGCGGCGGAGTCGCCGTCGATCGAACCAAAGTTACCCTGGCCGTCGACCAGCATGTAGCGCAGCGAGAACGGCTGTGCCAGGCGCACCAGCGTGTCGTACACCGACTGATCGCCATGCGGGTGGTACTTACCGATGACGTCACCGACGATACGCGCCGACTTGAAGTAGGGCTTGTTGCTGTGCGCGTTGAGTTCATTCATCGCGTACAGCACGCGACGATGCACCGGCTTGAGGCCGTCGCGCGCATCCGGCAGCGCGCGGCCCACGATCACGCTCATGGCGTAATCGAGGTAGCTCTTGCGCATCTCGTCTTCCAGGTTGACCTGGATGATTTCCTTGGCGGTTTCTGCCATTCGGGTTCCGTTGTCTGGTAGCGGTCCAGTCCGGCGCAGCCCTCTGCGGGAGGGGGTCGCGCCGGAACCTCGATTCAACCTGTGGATACTACCACAACGGGCTATTTTCCGCCTGCCTTTACGGGGATTTTACCGGCACAAATCAGGAACTTAGGGACCCTACCGATGCTGTAGGGCCGAGCCCATGCCCGGCTCGGCCGGCAATCCGCCGCAGCCGAGCATGGGCTCAGCTCTACAGACGTCCGCGGTCCTGCCCGCCTCAGCCGCCGAAGGCGGCGCGCATGTTCTCGGCGGTCGGGTTCAGGATCACCCCGCGCTCGGTCACGATGGCGTCGATCAGCTCGCCCGGGGTGACGTCGAACACCGGGTTCCAGGCGGCAATGCCCTCGGCGACGGTGCGGGTGCCGCCCACGCCGTACAGCTCGCCCGGATCACGCTGCTCGATCTCGATCTGACTGCCGTCCACGGTCTCCATGTCCACGGTCGAGGACGGCGCCACCACCATGAACTTCACGCCATGGTGGCGCGCGGCAATGGCCAGTTGGTAGGTGCCGATCTTGTTGGCGGTATCACCATTGGCGCAGATGCGGTCTGCGCCCACGATCACCCACTGCACGGCACCGGTCTTCATCAGGTGCGAGGCCGCCGAGTCGGCGATCAGGGTGGCGTCGATTCCATCCTGCTGCAGCTCCCACACCGTCAGGCGCGCGCCCTGCAGCCACGGCCGGGTCTCGCCGGCGAACACGCGCGCGATGCGGTGCTGGGCCATGCCGGCGCGAATGACGCCCAGCGCGGTACCGAAGCCGGCGGTGGCCAGCGAGCCGGTATTGCAGTGGGTCAGCACACCGCTGCCGGCCTCGATCAAGCCAGCGCCCAGCGCGCCCATGTGGCGATTGGCGGCCAGGTCTTCCTCGGCGATGGCCTGCGCTTCGGCCTCCAGCAGTGCCTTCCAGTCGGCGCCGGCGGCGTGCAGGCAACGGCGCATGCGCGCCAGCGCCCAGGCCAGGTTGACCGCAGTGGGGCGCGATGCGTTCAGGCGCTGCAGTGCCGGTTCCAGCTGCTGCAGGGCATGCGCACCGTCGGCGGCCTGCACCTCGCGCGCGGCCAGCACCACGCCCCAGGCGGCGGCGATGCCGATGGCCGGCGCGCCGCGCACGGTCAACGCGTGGATGGCGCTGGCAACCTCGTCACTGTCATGGCAGACCACATGCTCGACCACGAACGGCAGCTTGCGCTGGTCCAGCAGTTGCAGGGCATCGCCGGTCCACAGGATCGGGCGGATGTGGTCATAACGGGCGTAGTCGATGTCGGAGGCAGTGTTCATGGGCCCATTGTAGGGCCACGCCCGGCAGCGTTGGAGCCCGCCCGGGCTCAATTCACCGAGAATTCGGCGCGGCAGCCGCCGTCCACCCAGATGCCGTTGCGGCTCCAGCCCCAGGTACTGCCTTCCTCGCAGGGCGTGCTCGACAGCTGCTCGGAAACGACCGCGCCAACGGAGATGCTGGCGCCGCAGAAACGCCGCTTCTTCGACTTCGATTCGCAGGTCAGGCGACGCGGCACATCGACGAAGCGGCCATCCTCGTCGGCCACCTCGAAATCGCCCTGGCAACCACGGCTGGTCCAGATCTCATTGCGCTTGTAGCCCCAGCCCTGCCCCTCGCGGCATGGCAGCACCGACAGCTGGCGCAGCAGGCGCACGGGGGCGCCATCCAGGCGCACCGGGCAGCTCTGCGGACGGCCATTGGATTCGCAGCGCACCACGCGGCGCACCAGGCGCTTGCCTTCCGTTGCCGCAGGTGCCGCACCCTGCGCACGGCGCGCACGGAACTCGGCGCGGCAGCCAAGGGTGACCCACACGCCGCTGCGGTCGGTGCCCCACTCGCTACCGCGGATGCAGCTGTTGCTCGACAGCTGGCGCACCAGATCGACGCCGTTGGCCACATCGATGTCGCAGTGCACCCAGCCCATGTCGCGGGACTCGCAGGTCACCACTTCATCGTCGTAGCCCACCTGCTGGGCCGACGCCGGCGACGGCAGCCAGGCACCCCAGAGCGCGATGGAGTACACCGGTGCAGCGACAACCGCAAACCACTTGACCAAAGCCTTCCCCAGCAGGAATGGATGAACTGCATGCCAGTGTCCGGCATTGGCCGTGATAAAAGCATCATCCCGCTTGCCGACGCAAGCGCGCAGAACCCGCGTTTCGTTCAGCCTGGGATGTTCAGCAACGCGTGATGGTCACGCGTGGGCGAAGTCGTAGGCCAACACATCTGCAATGCGGGGTGTGCGGTTCATCGCCATCAGCAGGCGGTCGACCCCCAGCGCAACGCCGGCACAGGCCGGCAATGCTGGCAATGCCGCCAGCAGCGCCTCATCCAGTGGCGGCTGCACCTGCCCACGTTCGTGGCGGCGCTGCTGGTCGCGCTGGAAGCGGGCGCGCTGCTCGTCGGCGTCGTTCAGTTCGTGATAGCCGTTGGCCAGCTCCACTGCACCCAGGTACAGCTCGAAACGCTCGGCCAGCGGCGGTGTGCCGGCGCGGATGCGTGCCAGCGCGGCCTGGCTGGCTGGCCAGTCATGCACCACGGTCATGACCGCGTCATCGAAATGCGGCTGGATACGATGGGTCATCAACAGATCGAGCCAGTCATCACGGGTCAATCCGACCGGGTCAATGTGCACCTCGCCCAACGCGGCACGCAGCGTGGACTCATCCGCCTCGAACGGATCCACGCCAAGGTGCTGCTGGAACAGCTCGCGGTAACTCAGCACGCGCAGGGTCGCACGGCGTCCAACCAGGGCCAGCGCCTGTCCGATCAGCTCGGCGGTCTCCTGTACCAGCCGATGGTGGTCCCAGCCGACCCGATACCATTCCAGCATGGTGAATTCCGGGTTGTGGCGACCACCGGCCTCGCCATTGCGGAACACCCGGCCCAGTTCGTAACAGTCGCCCACGCCGGCAGCGAGCAGGCGCTTGAGCGGATACTCCGGCGAGGTGCGCAGCCAGCGGCGGCGTCCGCCGGCATCGACATGCCCGGTGAAATCGGTATGGAAGCTGTCGATGTTCGGCTCGGTGTTGCCTGCCACCGACAGGATCGGCGTTTCCACCTCCAGCACATCGCGTTCTGCAAAGAAGCGGCGCACCAGCGCGTTGAGCACGGCGCGCTGCTGCAGCGCGCGCAGCAGGGCCTCGCTCACAGGATGCCCTCCGGGCGCGGATGGTCGAGCGGCAAGGTCAGCAGATCGCGCGTATCGTCGATGTAGCCGCTGGCCAGGTACAGGCGGCGTGCCAGTTCGTTGTGGTGGTTCACTTCCAGGCGCAGGCGGCTGACGCCACGACCGCGAGCGCGCTGTTCGCAGATGGCCAGCGCCTGCTTGCCGCGGCCACGACCGCGCGCGCGATGGCTCAGGTACAGTTCGTCCAGCAGCATGAAGTGGCCGCCCTGCTCCAGGCTGAAGCCCATCGCGATCACCGCGTAGCCGACCACCTCGCCCGCCTCGTCCAACCACAACAGCACTTCGCCATTGCGCGGATCGGCCAGCAACGCGTCCACGCCGCGACGCACGCGCCCGTCATCGAAGTCGATCCTGTCTTCGGCGTAGAACTCACGCATCAGCGCGATCAACAGCTCCTCGTCGGCACGGGTGGCCAGGCGGAAATCCAGCGGGGCGGTCTGCATCGGTGTTCCTTTGTGTTTCATGCCGGGCGCCATGCACCGGGCGGGGTCATCATTCGTGTTCGGCCAGATAAGCCAGCAGGCGGTCTTCGTCCCATACCGGCACGCCCAGCGATTGCGCCTTGTCCAACTTGGAGCCGGCCTCGGTACCGGCGACCACGAAGCTGGTCTTCTTCGAGACGCTGCCGGAGACCTTTGCACCGAGGGCCTCCAGGCGCTCCTTGGCGGCGTCGCGCGTGAGCTGGGCCAGGGTGCCGGTCAGCACCGCGGTCTGCCCATCCAGCGGGCCGGCCACGATCTCGGCCAGCGCCGGTGCCTTGGCCAGGATCTGCTGCATCGCCTTCTCGGCTGCCAGCAGCATTGCGCCGTGGCCCTCGCTGTCCAGCCACTGGGCCAGGCCACGCGCGGTGTCGTCCGGCAATCCGGCGTTGACGAACTGCCCATGCTCGGCGTCGAGCACCGCCTGGGCACCGGGCAACGCGGCCACCAGTTTCTCCGCGCGCAGGCGGGTGATGCCGGGAATCTCTGATTCGACCAACAGCTGCGCCAGGTCCAGCCCCTCGCGCAGCCTCGCGCTGGGCGCGTGCACATCGCTGATGCGAACCTGGCCGACCTGCAGCAGGTCATCGATGGCCTGCTGGTTGCCCTGCTGTTCGAAGAAGTGGCCGAGCGAGCGCGCCACTTCGCCACCAATGTCCGGCACGCGCTTGAACAATGGCCACGGCAGGTGGCGGATCAGTTCCAGGTCACCGAACCACTGCGCCAGCGCCTTGGCCGTGCTCTCGCCCACGTGCTCGATGCCCAGCGCGAACAGCAGCCGTTCCAGCGTGGCGGCACGACTGGCGTCGATGGCCGCGATCAGGTTGTCGGCCCACTTGGTCGCGATCTTCTTCGTGTTCCATTCGAAGCGGGCCGGCTGCGCCAGCGCCTGCGCGCGCCAGCCCGGATCGTTGCCGTCCAGCCTGAGCACCGCATTGAGCACCGCGCCACTGCCTTCGGCCGGCAGGTGCAGCTTCAGTGCGGCGGCCAGCGCCGAGGGATCTTCAGCGTCCAGCACCAGCTTCAGGTGCAGCAGCTGGTCACGAGTGAGCCGGTACAGGTCGGCCACGCTCTTGACGATGCCAGCGTCGACCAGGGTTTCAATGTATTTGTCGCCCAGGCCGTCGATGTCCATCGCGCGGCGAGAAGCGAAATGGGCGATGGCTTCCTTGCGCTGCGCCGGGCAGGACAGCTCGCCCGAGCAGCGCCATGCGGCCGCCCCTTCCTCGCGCACGATCTCCGAGCCGCACACCGGGCAGCGCGTCGGCATCTGCCAGGGCGTGGTGCCCTGCGGGCGGCGATCGAGGATGACGCTGACCACTTCCGGGATCACGTCGCCGGCGCGGCGCACGATCACGCTGTCGCCGACGCGCACGTCGAGGCGTGCGATCTGGTCGGCGTTGTGCAGGGTGGCGTTGGACACGATCACGCCGGCCACGGCCACCGGCGCCAGGCGCGCGACCGGCGTGGCCGCACCGGTACGGCCGATCTGGATCTCGATCGCCTCCACGGTAGTGCTCTGTTCCTGCGCCGGGAACTTGTGCGCGATGGCCCAGCGTGGCGCGCGCGAGACGAAGCCCATCGCCTGCTGGCCGGCACGGTCATCGAGCTTGTAGACCACGCCATCGATATCGAACGGCAGGCTGTCGCGGCGCTCGCCGATATCGCGGTAGTAGCCGAGCAGGCCGTCGGTGCCTTCCACCACCTTGCACAGCGCGCTGACCGGGAAACCCCAGGCGCCGAGCTGCGCCAGCGTGCCCGAATGGGTATCGGGCAGCTCGCCGCCCTGCACTTCACCGGTACCGTAGGCGAAGAAGCTCAACCTGCGCTGCGCACTGATCTTCGGGTCGAGCTGGCGCAGCGATCCAGCCGCCGCATTGCGTGGGTTGGCCAGCACCTTGCCGCCGTGCAGGCGCGCACGTTCGTTGTAGGCCTCGAAATCGGCACGCGCCATGTAGACCTCGCCGCGCACCTCGAGCACGTCCGGCCAGTCCTTGCCGTGCAGCCGCTTGGGAACATCGCCGATCTCGCGCAGGTTGGCGGTCACGTCCTCGCCGGTGCTGCCATCGCCGCGGGTCGCGCCGAGCACGAAATGACCATCCTCGTAGCGCAGGCTGATCGCCAGGCCGTCCATCTTCGGCTCGGCCGAGAACTGCAGGCTGCGGCGGCCCAGGCGTTCGTCAATGCGGCGCACGAAATCCGCCACTTCCTCATCGCTGAAGGCGTTGGACAGCGACAACATCGGCACCGCATGGCGGACTTCGGGGAAACGGCCGGAGGGACGCGCGCCGACCTGCTGGGTCGGGCTGTCGGCCCGGGCCAGTTCCGGATGTTCGCGCTCCAGTGCTTCCAGCTCGCGCACCATCCGGTCGTAGTCGATGTCGGGGATCTCCGGGGCGTCCAGCTCATGGTAGGCGCGGTTGGCCTGGGCGATCTGCCGGCGGAGATCTTCGGCGCGTTCGGCGGGGCTGGAGCTCATCGGAATCCGGTGGTTCTGGGATGGCCGGGGATTCTACCGCGCTCGGCCGTCAGGCCCTGTAATGCCCCCCCTTCGCAGCGCCGAGCCATGCTCGACGGGCGCTCCCCTGCCCTGGTGGATGCCGACCTTCTCCCCGCCCCGGCAGGTGCCAACCTTGGTTGGCACACCTGCAGCCGAGCATGGCTCGGTACTACAGAAAGCGGGCTTGCCGCCCACCGCAACCAGCGCTAGCGTGCGACGGTCTGCCCTTCGGAATCCTGCCCGTGACCCTGCCTGCTTCCCGTCGACGCTTCTTGCAACTGGCCGGTGCTGGCCTCGCCGTCGCCGGCAGCGGGCTGCCGCAGCTTGGCCAGACCCAACCCGCAACGGCCGCCGCTCCTGCCCCCACCGAAGGCGTGGTACTGCTGAACTTCAACGAGTGCCCCTACGGCCCCTCGCCGGCGGCCCAGCAGGCCGCGCGCGACAGTATCGCCAGCTGCGGCCGCTACCGCTTCGCCCTGGCTGCACAGGTGCGCGATGCCTTCATCAAGCAGGCACGCATTCCGGCCGACCACGTGCGCCTCTATCCCGGCTCAAGCGAGCCGTTGAACCGCGCCGCCATGGTGTGGACCGGCCCGCAGGCAGGACTGGTAGTCGCCGATCCGACCTTCGAGACGCTGGGCGAGGTCGCCGCCGCACACGGTGCGCACGTGCAGAAAGTGCCGCTGCGCGACGACGGCGCGCATGACCTGCGTGCAATGGTCGCCGCCGCGCACGCACGCCCGACCGGGCTGCTGTACGTGTGCAATCCGAACAACCCGACCGGTTCGATCAGCCCACCGGATGAGCTCGCCTGGCTGCTGGCCCACAAGCCCGCATCGACCCGCGTGCTGGTCGACGAGGCCTACCTGCAGTACAGCGAGCAGCCGAGCCTGATCACCCGGGTGACGCAGCGCGATGACCTGATCGTGCTGCGCACGTTCTCCAAGCTGTACGGCATGGCCGGCCTGCGCCTGGGCGTGGCGGCCGCACACCCCGACCGCCTGCGCGAACTGGCCAGCCTGGGCGACAACCCGCTGCCCGTGCCAGCACTGGCCGCGGCACTGGCCAGCCTGCAGGATCCCCAGTTGATCGCGCAGCGGCGCCTGCAGAATGCCCAGGTGCGGCAGGCCACCATCACATGGCTGGGCAAGCGTGGTTTCAGCTGCGTGCCGTCGGAAGCGAACTGCTTCGTGGTGGATGTGCAGCGCGACGGTGCCGCCTTTGCCAAGGCGATGGCAGACAACGGCGTGATCATTGGCCGCAGCTGGCCGATCTGGCCACAGCGCGTGCGCGTGACCGTCGGCACCGAAGACGAGATGGCCGCATTCCGCCGTGCGTTCGCCAAGGTGGCCGGCGTACCGGCCTGACCCTGTTGGCGGGGGCGAACCTTGGTTCGCTCCATTCACGCATGGCGTGGATCTTCCGGGGTGGGTGCCGACCGTTGGCCGGCACAACAGGCTTTACCAGCGCGGGGTCTTGGTCAGCGGCGGTGCCTGGTGCTGGCGGTCGTAGGCACGCAGCTCGTCGCGGATGTGCGCGATGCGCTGGCGGCCCAAGGCATTGCGGCTGTCATCCAGCACCACGCCATCGAGCAGCTCGGCCATGCGCTGCACGGTCGGCAGCATCTTCTCCCAGGCATCAAGCGCGGTCAGCGGCGCCGGCAGGGTCAGGAAGAAGGCGATGGCCGGGGTTTCCATGGCACGGATGTTGGCCATGTCGAAGCTGCCCGGCTTCATGATGCTGGCCATCGAGAAGATCGGGCCGCGCTCGGGGTGGCCTTCCACCAGGCGGTGGAACACGTTCATGTGGCCGAATACCAGGCCGGTCTTCTCGGCCGCCACCACGATGTCTTCGCCGCGGAGCTGCTCGCCGGCACGGGCGGCCACGAACAGCGAGACGATCTTGTCGAAATCCTGGGTAGTGCGCTTGCCGAGGTCGTTGGCCGCGCCCGGGTCAGTGTCGGCCAGGCCAAGTTCGGCCTGCTCGCCTTCCCCGCGCATGCCCGGTTCGACGCGGCCCTCAGCCACCACGACGCCGTCCTCGCCCAGGACCGGTTCGCGGCGCTCGCCACTGGCCGGTTCCGTGTTCTCCACGCGACGGCCCTGGGGCTTCTTCTTCGGACGGCCAAACAGGAAGATCGCGGCGATCAACAGCAGGCCGGCGGCCAGGATGCCGATGCGCAACAGTGCCGTGTCGGACATTCGATAGGTTCTCCGGCTAATTCATTCAGGTAACTAGGATGGCACGTCAGGCCGCGCCCGCCAATCGCGCCGCTTCTTCCAGGTCCACGCTGACCAGGCGGCTGACGCCCGGCTCACGCATGGTCACGCCCGACAGCTGGTGCGCGGCCTCCATCGTCGCCTTGTTATGGCTGACGAACAGGAACTGCACCTTCTCGCTCATTTCCTTGACCATGTTGGCCAGGCGGCCGACGTTGGCTTCGTCCAGCGGCGCGTCCACCTCGTCCAGCAGGCAGAACGGGGCGGGATTCAACTGGAAGATGGCGAACACCAGCGCCACTGCGGTCATCGCCTTCTCGCCGCCGGACAGCAGCGAGATGCTGGACACGCGCTTGCCCGGCGGGCGCGCCATGATGGTCACACCCGTGTCGAGCAGGTCTTCTCCGGTCAGTTCCAGGTAGGCGTGGCCACCACCGAACAGGCGCGGATACAGCGCCTGGACGCCGGCATTGACGCGGTCGAAGGTGTCCTTGAAGCGCCCGCGGGTCTCGCGATCAATCTTGCGGATGGCATCCTCAAGTGTTTCCAGCGCCGTGGTCAGGTCGGCGTGCTGCGAATCCAGGTAGTCCGAACGCTGCGAAGCCTCGCCGTACTCGTGGATGGCGGCCAGGTTGACCGGCTCCAGCCGGCGCATGCGTGCGTCGATCTGGTGCACGGCCTGCTCCCAGTCGCCCAGGCGGGCGTCCTCGGGTAGTGCATTGAGCACGTCCTGCAGCACGAAGCCGGCCTTTTCCACCGCCGCCTGCAGGGTGTCGGCGCTGAGCACCAAGGCCTGCTGGTCGAGCTTGCGCTGCGAAATGCGCTCGCGCTGGGCCAACGCCTGTTCGTCGCGCTGGTGGCGGGTCTGCTCGTAGTTGCGCAACTCGGCGTCGATGCCGTCCAGCAGCGTCCGCGCCTCGGTCAGCACGCGGTCGGCGCGCACGCGCTCTTCCAGCGCGTTCTGGTGTTCGGCCTGCAGCGCTTCGACCGGCGAATCACCTTCGTCCAGCTGCGAGTGCAGCTCGCCCAGTCGCGCATCCAACTGCCCACGCTGGGTGCCCATGCGCTCCAGCGCCTGGCTCAACGAGGCCAGCTGCGCGCGCTGTGATTCCAGGGTGAGTGCCAGCGCATGCGAGCGCTCGCGCACCGCACGGGCGGCATCGCGGGCCAGGTCGCGGGCCTCGGTCAGCTGGCGGCGCTCGCCCTCCAGCCGCTGCCGGGTCGACTCCAGGTCACCCATGCTGCTGACCGCGTTCTCCAACCGCGAGCGCGCTTCGCGCGCCTGCTCGTTGTTGGCTTCAATCGTTTCCTGCAGCTGCTTCAGCTCGCCTTCGATGCGGTCGATGCGCGTGCGTGCAGCCTCCACCTTGCCCTGCTGGCCCTGCAACTGGCCGGCCAGTTCGGACACCGCGCGATGGGCCTGGTACAGCGCGCGCTGCGCGTCCTCGCGCTGCTGTTCGGCCGCCTGCAGCTGCTCGCGGAAACCGGCCAGCTGGTCTTCCAGTTCGGCCTCGCGGTCCTGCAGCTGTTCGATCTGCTCGCGCAGTTCCTGGATCTCACGTTCGCGCAGCAGCGCGCCCTGCTCGGCGGCACCGGAGCGCGACACGCGCAGCCAGCCCCGGCCCAGGCGCTCGCCGCTCTGGGTGATGATCGAATCGCCTTCGGGCAGGCTGGCCTGCAGCGCCTTGGCTTCGGCCAGATCCCTGGCACCGTGCAGGTGCGCCAGCAGGCGCCGGATCGCTGCCGGGCCACGCACGCGTGCAGCCAGCGAGGTCGGCGCGACCTTCAGGTCCGCGCCATCGTTGGCGACCAGTGCAATGTGGCCCTCGCCCAGTTCGCCCAGCGCGTCGACCAGGCTGGCCGGGTCATCGACCAGCACGCCTTCGATCAACTGGCCAAGCGCGCTTTCCACCGCGTTTTCCCAACCGGCATCGACATCCAGGCGTTCGCCGACACGCGCCGCCGAATCCAGCCCGCGCGCCTTCAGCCAGGCGACTGCCGCGCCCTGCTCCTGGCCCAGCGCGGCCTGCTGCAGGGTTTCCAGCGAGGCCAGGCGACCGCGCAGGCCGTTGGCCTGCTTGCGCAGTTCGGCCAGTTCGTTCTGGCCATTGCGCTGCTGTTCCTGCACCGCCGCCACGCCCTGCTTGCGCAGCTCGACGTCTTCGCTCAGTTCATCCAGCGCGGCCTTCTGCGTGTCGTGCTGCAGGTGCAGCTGCTCGAAGGCTTCTTCCAGCGCGTCCACGTCCAGCCCGGCACGCTCGGCGGCCAGGGCTTCACGACGCCGGTCGGCATCGAGGATCTGCTTGTCCAGGTAGTCCACGCGCGTGCGCTCGACATCGCCGGCGCGCGAGGCCTCCGAACTCTGCGAGGTGTGCTGTTCCCAGCGCTGCTGCCAGCTGGCCAGCCGTTCTTCAGCCTCGCGCAGGCTTTCCTGCTTGATCTCGTTCTCTTCCTGCAGTGCTTCCAGCTGCGGGGCGGCGGCCTCCACCGCCTCGCGCAGCACGCTCAGCCTGGCCTCGTCGCCGCTGATGTGCTGGCCCAGTTCGGCCAGCGCCTGCTGCGTTTCATCGCGCGCCTTGTGCAGGCGCTGCGACAGCTCGCGCCGGTGCTGGATCTGCTGCTCCAGGCGCGCCAGCGTACTGCCGACCTGGTAGACCGCCGCCTGCGCGGTGTTGAGCGCGTCGGCAGCCTCTTCGCGCCGCGCACGCGAGGTTTCGATGCGGGCTTCGGCATCACGCTGGTCGGCAATCAGCTGCTGCAGCCGCGTTTCTTCCTGCGACAACCCTTCGCGCAGCTTGGACAGGCGTCCGTCGAGGCCGCGGAATTCCAGCGCCTTCCACTCGGCGTCCTTGACCCGGCGCTCTTCCTGCAAGGCCTGGTACTGCTCGGCCTGCTTGGCCTGGCGCTTGAGGTGCTCCAGCTGCTTGCTGATCTCGTCGCGCAGGTCGCCCAGCCGGTCCAGGTTCTCGCGGGTGTGGCGGATGCGGGTCTCGGTTTCCTTGCGGCGCTCCTTGTACTTGGAGATGCCGGCCGCCTCTTCCAGGTACACGCGCAGGTCTTCCGGGCGCGCCTCGATGATCTGGCTGATCATGCCCTGCTCGATGATCGAGTAGCTGCGCGGGCCCAGGCCGGTGCCGAGGAACAGGTCGGTGATGTCGCGGCGGCGGCACTTGGTGCCGTTGAGGTAGTAGTTGCTGGTACCGTCGCGGCTGACCGTGCGCTTGACCGAGATTTCGTTGAACGAGGCGTACTCGCCGGAGATCGTGTGGTCGGAGTTGTCGAAGATCAGCTCGACCGTGGCCTGCGACACCGGCTTGCGGGCATTGGAACCGGAAAAGATCACGTCGGTCAGCGAGTCGCCGCGCAGGCGGCTGGCCGAGCTCTCGCCCATGACCCAGCGCACGGCGTCGATGATGTTCGACTTGCCGCAGCCATTGGGGCCCACCACGCCGGTCATGTTGGTCGGCAGGTGCAGGGTGGTCGGATCGACGAACGACTTGAAGCCGGACAGCTTGATCGTGGAAAGACGCATAGGGGTTCCGGACTGGGGCCGGCAAGCGGCCTGCGTTTACCCTCCAAGTCATTGATCCTGTTGGGATCGATGCCCGTGGAACGGGTGTGACGCCCTGAGTATACCGATGTGGCCGTGTTCTACGAATGGGCGTGGAACATTGCCCGGCCCTGCCCCGCCGGCCGCACGTGGCCCGAGCTGGCGAAACGGAACCATAAAACAAAACGGGCACCCTTGCGGGCGCCCGTTCTGCGGTGATGCCAGGCCTTGCGGCGTGGGATCAGGCTTCGGCGACGACGACGACCTTGACGGTGGTCTCGACGTCGGCGTGCAGGTGGACCAGCACGTCGTATTCGCCGATGTTGCGGAAGGCGCCTTCACCCAGGATGACTTCGCTCTTCTCCAGCGGCAGGCCGGCGGCAGTGAAGGCTTCGGCGATGTCGCGCGGGCCGACCGAGCCGTACAGCTTGCCTTCGGTCGAAGCGTTGGCGGCGATGGTCACGCTCGCGCCTTCCAGCTTGGCCTTGCGGCCTTCAGCTTCTGCGTGGATGGCCTGAGCCTTGGCTTCGTACTCGGCGCGCTTGGCTTCGAACTCGGCCTTGTTGCTCTCGGTGGCCGGCACGGCCTTGCCCTGCGGCACGAGGAAGTTACGGCCGTAGCCCGGCTTCACGTCGACCAGGTCGCCCAGGTTGCCGAGGTTGGTGACTTTCTGCAGGAGGATCAGCTGCATGGTATTGCTCCAGATGAGTTATTCGTTAGCGAGGCGATGCCCCGCAACAAAGGCTGTCCGAATAGCTGGCACAGCGGGGGCGGCACCGGGCCGCCCCGCCGGCATCAGACGTCGTGGTTGTCGGTGTACGGGATCAGGGCCAGGAAGCGAGCGCGCTTGACGGCGGTCGCCAGCTGGCGCTGGTACTTCGACTTGGTACCGGTGACGCGGCTCGGCACGATCTTGCCGTTCTCGGTCAGGTACTGGCGCAGGGTGTTGAGATCCTTGTAGTCGATCTCCTTCACACCTTCAGCAGTGAACTTGCAGAACTTGCGGCGACGGAAGAACTTGGACATGGGAAGGCTCCTTAGGCGGCGGAAGCGGCGTCGTCGCCGGCTTCGTTGTCAGCGGTGTTGTTGGACTCGCCTTCTTCGTCGTCACGACGACGGCGCTCACCGCGCTCCGGCTTGTCACCCTTCTCGTCCTTGCTCTTCATGATCAGCGACTGCTCGGTGTCAGCCTCGTCACGCTTGATGACCAGGTTGCGCAGCACGGCGTCGTTGAAGCGGAAGCTCTCGGTCAGTTCGTTCAGAACGGCCTGGTCGGCTTCGATGTTCATCAGCACGTAGTGGGCCTTCACCAGGTTCTGGATCGGGTACGCCAGCTGGCGGCGGCCCCAGTCTTCCAGACGGTGGATGGTGCCGTTGCCGTTCTCGACCAGCGACTTGTAGCGCTCGATCATGGCCGGGACCTGCTCGCTCTGGTCCGGGTGGACCATGAACACGATTTCGTAATGACGACTCATGTTTTTTCTACCTTTCGGATGTGGCCTCGCGGCCGGACAGCCCCCCGCCGTTGAGACCGCGGTGGGGCAAGGATTCCCGCCAGGAAGGCAGGAAGCCGCGCATTATGGCGCAGATGAGGGTGCCGGGCAACCGGCCCGCGGCGGCTGAACCTGCCCCCCCCCCCAGCGCCCGGCCATGCCCGGCGGGCGCCAGAACCGGCCTCAGGCCTTGTCGGCGTCGGTGGTGAAGCTCTCGCCGCAGCCACACTCGGCGGTGGCGTTCGGGTTGCTGAACGTGAACGTCTCGCTCAGGCCTTGCTTGCCAAAGTCGATCACGGTGCCGTCCACCAGCGCCAGGCTCTTGGCGTCGACGTAGATCTTCACGCCGTCCTGCTCGAACACGGTATCGCCCTCGCGCTCGTCGCGGGCCAGGTCGGTCACGTGGCCCCAACCGGAGCAGCCGGTCTTGGTCACGCCGAAACGCAGGCCCAGCGCGCCGGGGGTCTGGGCGACAAAGCGCTGCACGCGCTCGAAGGCAATGGGGGTCAGGCTGACGGCCATGGGGCTACTCCAGAGGTACGGGAACATTATAAGGAGCCGTTGCCGCGAAAAATGCCTCGCAAGCAGAACGCTGCAACCGGTAAACTCCCGTGTTCACAGATCGAGTCGATCAGCAGAGGATTCAAGTCATGACGGTGGTCAGCGTTGAACATGCGCTTGCCGGGAAGATCCCGGAAGGCGGCGAAGTCACGGTACGCGGATGGGTGCGCACGGTGCGCGGTTCAGCGAATCTGGCCTTCGTGAATGTGAGCGACGGCTCCTGCTTCGCCCCGATCCAGGTCGTGGCCAACGACACCCTGGCCAACTTCGACGAGATCAAGCGCCTGACCAGCGGCTGCTCGGTCATCGGCACCGGCACCCTGGTGAAGTCGCAGGGCAAGGGCCAGTCGTTCGAGATCCAGGCCAGCACCCTGGAAGTGGTCGGCTGGGTCGAAGATCCGCTCACCTACCCGATCCAGCCCAAGCCGATGTCGCCGGAGTTCCTGCGCGAAGTGGCGCACCTGCGCCCACGCACCAACCTGTTCGGCGCAGTCACCCGCATCCGCAACTGCCTGGCCCAGGCCGTGCACCGCTTCTTCCACGAGAACGGCTTCAACTGGATCAGCACCCCGATCATCACCACCTCCGACGCCGAAGGCGCCGGCCAGATGTTCCGCGTGTCCACCCTGGACATGGTGAACCTGCCGCGTGACGAGAAGGGCGCGATCGACTTCAGCCGCGACTTCTTCGGCAAGGAAACGTTCCTGACCGTGTCCGGCCAGCTGAACGTCGAGGCCTACTGCCTGGCGCTGAGCAAGGTCTACACCTTCGGCCCGACCTTCCGCGCCGAGAACAGCCACACCACCCGCCATCTGGCGGAGTTCTGGATGATCGAGCCGGAAATCGCCTTCGCCGACCTGGCCGAAGACGCACGCCTGGCCGAAGAGTTCCTGAAGTACCTGTTCCGCGCCGTGCTGAACGAGCGCAGCGACGACCTGGCCTTCATCGCCGAGCGCGTGGACAAGAACGCGATCACCAAGCTGGAAGATTTCATCAACGCACCGTTCGAGCGCATCGACTACACCGATGCGGTCAGCCTGCTGCAGAAGTCCGGCAGGAAGTTCGACTTCCCGGTGGAATGGGGCCTGGACCTGCAGACCGAGCACGAGCGCTGGCTGACCGAGGAGCATGTCGGCCGTCCGGTGGTGGTGACCAACTATCCGGAGCACATCAAGGCCTTCTACATGCGCCTGAACGACGATGGCAAGACCGTTGCCGCGATGGACGTGCTGGCCCCGGGCATCGGTGAGATCATCGGTGGCAGCCAGCGCGAAGAGCGCCTGGACGTGCTGGACGCGCGCATGGCCCAGTTCGGCCTGGATCGCGAGCACTACAGCTGGTACCGCGACTTCCGCCGCTATGGCTCGGTGCCGCACGCCGGCTTCGGCCTGGGCTTCGAACGCCTGGTGGTGTACGTCTGCGGGCTGTCCAACATCCGCGACGCGATCCCCTACCCGCGCGCCCCGGGCAGCGCGGACTTCTAAGCCCCACACGACCACGGAGGTACGGCTCCCATGACCCTGTTCTTCGCCCTGTGTTTCGTCGGCGTTGCAGTGGCCGGGTTCAGTGCCTTCGTGATCTTCTGGCCGCTGACCCTGGTGCACGTGCGCGACCGCCATCCGGCGCTCGCCGAGCGCTTCGGCAGCGGTGCCTTTCTCAAGCCCGATGCCCTGGCCTGGCTGCTGCGCCGCGACTATCGCCAGCAGCCGGACCGCTCGCTGTCCGGACTGGCGACGCCGGCCTGGGTATCGCTGCTGACCCTGCTGGCCGGACTGGGCATGGCTGCCCTGCTCTGGCTGGCCTCGCTCTGGTAACCCCCATGAATGACATTTCTGCCTCGCGCGACAGCTGGTGGCTGGCCAGCCTCGGCAACACCCTGATCTGGGCGCGCCTGCGCGTTCGCCCGGCCGGCACCGCTGAGGTGCTCGACAGCGATGGCAACACGCTGAGCTATGACAGCGAAGACACCGCCCGTTCGCAGCTGTTCGACGCCGAATTCGTCGAGTATGACGGCCTGGACGAGGAAGACGCGCTGGTGCGCGGCTTCAGCCTGCACGAAGTGCAGCCGCCGCAGGCCGACAACGACGAGGGTCTGCGCGGCCGCATGATCCAGTCGCTGGGCGCGCGCGCCTGATCCAGGCATGTTCACTCCACGCGCCTTCGCCGAGACCGACCTGCTCTGGCTGGACCGCCTGCTGGCGCGCGATCCGTTCGTCACCGTGCTCACCCCCGGCAGCGATGGCCTGCCGGAACTGACGCGGATGCCGGTGTTGTACCGGCGCGAGGGCGAGCGCATCGAGCTGCGCGGGCACTGGGCCCGCGCCAACCCGCAGTCGCGCCACAGCGGTGCGGCCAAGGTGCTGGTCGACGGACCACACGGCTACGTCTCGGCCAGCTGGTATCCGGACAAGGAGCCTGCCGCACGGGTGCCGACCTGGAACTACGCCGCCGCCGAGCTGCGTGGCCAGTTGCACACCTTCGACGACACCGATGCGCTGGCCGGGCTGGTCGGCGCGATCAGCGACCGATTCGAAGCCAGCGTCGGCCAGGCCTGGCAGTTCGATGCCACGCGCACCGAACATGGCCCGGAACTGCGCGCCATCATCGGCTTCCGTTTCCAGGTCGAACACGTGCAGCTGAAGCTGAAGCTGAGCCAGAACCATCCCGACGCCAACCAGCGCGCCGTGATCGCCGAACTGGAACAGCTGGGCACCCCTTCCTCCACCGAGTTGGCGCAGTGGATGCGCTGGCACCGCGAACAGGCCGCCCGCAGCGGCTGAACACCCCAGATTCCCGCGACGTCGCAGCCGGATGGCTGCGGTGCGCCCCCACCCGACGCCAGGGACCGAACATGAAAGACATCCACAAGCTGCTGCAGAACAACCGCGACTGGGCCGACCGCATCGAGAAGGAGGACCCCGACTTCTTCCACCAGCTGGCCAAGCAGCAGCACCCGGAGTACCTGTGGATCGGCTGCTCCGATTCGCGCGTGCCGGCCAATCAGATCATCGGCATGGCGCCGGGCGAAGTGTTCGTGCATCGCAACGTCGCCAACGTGGTCGCCCACACCGACCTCAACTGCCTGAGCGTGGTGCAGTACGCGGTGGACCAGCTGAAGGTCAAGCACATCCTGATCGTCGGCCACTACGGCTGCGGCGGCGTGCATGCCTGCCTGCACAACACCCGCGTCGGCCTGGCCGACAACTGGCTGCGCCATGTCGGTGACGTGGTGCAGAAGCACCAGGGCATCCTCGACGCCATCGAAGACGACGAACTCAAGCACGCCCGGCTGTGCGAGCTGAACGTGATCGAGCAGGTCGCCAACCTCTGCCGCTCGACCATCGTGCTGGATGCCTGGGCCCGCGGCCAGAAGCTGATGGTGCACGGCTGGGTCTACAGCCTGAAAGACGGCCGCGTGCGTGAAATGGGCATCGACGTCGGTTCGCTGGAGGAGCTGCAGCCGGCGTATGAAAAAGCGCTGTCCTTCGTGCCGCGCAAGGGCCGTCGCGACTGATCCCCTACGGATGACCACCATGCTCGCTCCGCCGATCAACCTGCACGCCTGGATCGAAGAGAACCGCCACCTGCTGAAGCCGCCGGTGGGCAACAAGATGATCGACAACGGCGATTTCATCTTGATGGTGGTCGGCGGGCCGAACTCGCGTACCGACTACCACTACGACGAAGGCCCCGAGTGGTTCTACCAGCTCGAAGGGGAGATGGTGCTGAAGGTGCAGGAGGACGGCGCGGTACGCGACATTCCGATCCGCGCCGGCGAGATCTTCCTGTTGCCGGCGAAGGTGCCGCACTCGCCGCGCCGCCCGCCCGGGGGCATCGGCCTGGTGGTCGAGCGCAAGCGGCTGCCGCATGAGTTGGACGGCGTGATCTGGCACTGCGAGCGCTGCAACCACAAGCTGCACGAAGAGTATTTCCCGCTGCAGAACATCGAAACCGACCTGCCCAAGGTGTTTGCGCACTACCACGCCAGCCTGGAACTGCGCACCTGCAGCCAGTGCGGGCACGTGGATCCGCTGCCGGTGCCGGCGGCGGGCTGAGCACCTGCCCTGTAGAGCCGAGCCCATGCTCGGCTTCGTGGCCCGGCAGCCGAGCATGGGCTCGGCGCTACAGGTTCGGCAGCAGGCACGCCGCCAGGCGCTACACTGGCGGTCCCGTTGCAGCCTGTTGCCCGACCATGTCCGACCTGCTCAGCCGCACCCACGCCATCGCCCTGGACGCCGCCGATCCGCTGCGCCCGCTGCGTGGCGAATTCCTGATTCCGCGCCATGGTGGCGGCGAGCAGACCTACTTCGTCGGCAACTCGCTGGGCCTGCAGCCGCGCGGTGCGCAGGCAGCGGTGCAGGAAGTGATGAAACAATGGGGCGAACTGGCGGTGGAAGGCCACTTCACCGGCCCGACGCAGTGGCTGTCCTACCACCGCCTGGTGAGCGCGCAGCTGGCCCGAGTGGTCGGCGCACTGCCCAGCGAGGTGGTAGCGATGAACACGCTGAGCGTGAACCTGCACCTGATGATGGTCAGCTTCTACCGGCCGACCACGCAGCGCCCGGTGATCCTGATGGAAGCCGGCGCATTCCCGACCGACCGCCACGCGGTGGAAGCTCAGATCCGCTTCCATGGTTTCGACCCGGCCGAGTGCCTGGTGGAAGTGCAGCCGGACGAAGCCAACGGCACGATTTCGCTGACCGCGATCGAACGCGCCATCGCCGAGCACGGCCCGCGCCTGGCACTGGTGCTGTGGCCCGGCGTGCAGTACCGCACCGGCCAGGCCTTCGACCTCGATGCGATCACCCGCGCCGCACGCCTGCAGGGCGCACGCATCGGCTTCGACCTGGCGCACTCGGTTGGCAACCTGCCGCTGCGCCTGCATGACGTGGCGCCCGATTTCGCCGTGTGGTGCCACTACAAATACCTCAACAGCGGCCCCGGCGCGGTGGCTGGCGCGTTCGTGCACGAGCGCCACCACCGCGACACCACCCTGCCGCGCTTTGCCGGCTGGTGGGGCCATGAGGAATCGACCCGCTTCCAGATGGCGCCCCAATTTACCCCCGCCATCGGTGCCGAAGGCTGGCAGCTCAGCAATCCACCGATCCTTGGCCTGGCACCACTGCGTGCCTCGCTGGACCTGTTCGAGCGTGCCGGCATGGAGGCGCTGCGCAGCAAATCGCTGGCGCTGACCGGCCTGCTCGAAGCGCTGGTCCGCGCACGCCTGCCGCAGGTGCTGGACATCATTACCCCGGCCGATCCGCAGCGCCGCGGCTGCCAGTTGTCGCTGCGCGTGATCGGTGGCCGCGAGCGTGGCCGTGCACTGTTCGAGCACCTGCGCGGCATCGGCGTGCTCGGCGACTGGCGCGAGCCTGACGTGATCCGCATCTCGCCCACCCCGCTCTACAACCGCTACCTGGACGTGCACCATTTCGTCGAGGAAGTGGAAGCCTGGGCCGGCCTGTAAGCCGCCCCCTCCCCTGCTGCTGGACAGTTCGTTGATCGCACACGCCTCCCGCTCGTTGAGCATTATCGGTGCCGGCCTTGCCGGGTCCCTGCTGGCCATCCTGCTGTCACGGCAAGGCTGGCGCATCACCCTGTACGAACGACGTGGCGATCCCCGCATTGCCGACTACGAGAGCGGTCGTTCGATCAACCTGGCGCTGGCCGAGCGCGGGCGCAATGCACTGCGCCAGGCCGGCGTGGAAGACGAGGTGATGGCGCGCGCGGTGATGATGCGCGGGCGCATGGTGCATCCGCGCGACGGCGAACCACAGCTGCAGCGCTATGGCCGCGACGACAGCGAGGTGATCTGGTCGATCCATCGCAGCGATCTGAACACCACGCTGCTGGAACTGGCCGAACAGGCCGGTGCCACCGTGCACTTCCATCGCCGCCTGCATACCGTGGATTTCGACGCGGGCTACGCGCGTTTCATCGATGACCGTGACGACAGCCCGCATGACATCCGCTTTGACACCCTGATCGGTGCCGACGGCGCGGGCTCGGCACTGCGCGCGGCGATGAACCGCCGTGCGCCGCTGGGCGAGGACATCGCCTTCCTTGACCATTCGTACAAGGAACTGGAGATCCCGCCGACCGCCGACGGCGGCTTCCGCATCGAGCGCAATGCGCTGCACATCTGGCCGCGCGGCCACTACATGTGCATCGCGTTGCCCAACCACGAAGGCACTTTCACGGTCACCCTGTTCCTGCCCAACCAGGGCGATCCCAGCTTCGCCACGGTCAATACCGGTGCGCAGGCCGAGGCCCTGTTTGCACGCGAGTTCGCCGACGCGCTGCCGTTGATCCCGAACCTGCGCGTGGACTGGGAACAGCACCCGCCGGGCCTGCTCGGCACGCTCACCCTCGACCGCTGGCATCAGCAGGGCCGCGCCGTGCTGATCGGTGACGCTGCGCATGCGATGGTGCCGTTCCACGGCCAGGGCATGAACTGCGCGTTCGAGGATTGCGTGGCTCTGGCCCGCCATCTGATGGAAGCGGATGATCTGGAAGGTGCGTTCGCCGCGTTCGAGGCCGAACGCAAACCGAATGCACGTGCCATCCAGCAGATGGCGCTTGAGAACTACCTGGAGATGCGCGACCGCGTGGCCGACCCTGCATTCCTGCTGCAACGCGAGCTGGAGCAGGAACTGCAGCGGCGCTGGCCGACCCGCTTCGTGCCGCATTACACGATGGTCACCTTCCTGCACACGCCCTACGCCGAGGCGCTGCGCCGCACCGAACTGCAGCGCGACCTGCTGGTTGCAGCCACCACCGGTCACGATTCACTGGACAACATCGACTGGGCCGCACTGGAAGCGCAGATCCACGCACAGTTGCCCGTCCTGGAGGGCGCGCACTGATGGCCGACAGCTTCCTGTTCTACGACCTGGAAACCTTCGGCCAGGACCCGCGGCGCACCCGCATCTCGCAGTTCGCCGCGATCCGCACCGATGCCGACCTCAACGAGATCGACACGCCGGTCAGCTTCTTCGTGCGCCCGGCCGATGACCTGCTGCCCTCGCCGATGGCCACCCTGGTCACCGGCATCACCCCGCAGCAGGCCCTGGCCGAGGGTATCAGCGAGGCCGAAGCCTTCGACCGCATCAACGAACTGATGTCGCGATCCGGCACCTGCGCGCTGGGCTACAACACGCTGCGCTTCGACGATGAGTTCGTCCGCTACGGGTTGTTCCGCAACTTCCACGATCCCTACGAGCGCGAGTGGCGCAACGGCAACTCGCGCTGGGACCTGCTGGACATGCTGCGGCTGATGCGCGCCATGCGCCCGGACGGCATCCGGTGGCCGCTGCGCGAAGACGGCGCCACCTCGTTCAAGCTCGAGTACCTGGCCGAGGCCAACAATGTGCGCGAAGGCGATGCGCACGAAGCGCTGTCAGACGTGCGCGCCACCATCGGCATGGCACGGCTGTTCAAGCAGTCGCAGCCGCGGCTGTGGGAGTACGCGCTGAAGCTGCGCGACAAGCGCTTCGTCGGCGGCTTGCTGGACGTGGCGGCGATGAAGCCGGTTCTGCACATTTCCATGCGCTACCCTGCCAGCCGCCTGTGCGCCGCACCGGTTCTGCCCTTGGCCGTGCACCCGACCATCAACAACCGGGTGATCGTGTTCGACCTGGAGGGCGAGATCGACGACCTGCTCGACCTGCCGGCCGAGGTGATCGCACAGCGCCTGTACATGCGGGCCAGCGAGCTGCCCGAAGGCGTGGCACGCGTGCCGCTGAAGGAAGTGCACCTGAACAAGGTGCCGGCACTGATCGCATGGAACCACCTGCGCGCCGATGACCATGCGCGCCTCGGCCTGGACGTGGCCGCGATCGAAGCCAAGGTGGAACGGCTGCGCGCGTTCGCTCCACAGCTGGCCGAGAAGGCACGCCAGGTCTACAACCAGCCCCGCGTCGCGACCGTGGCCGATGTCGATGCCTCGCTGTATGACGGCTTCCTCGGCAATGGCGACAAGCCGCTGCTGGCGCTGGCACGCACCACCGCGCCGGAGCAGCTGGCCGCGCTGGAAGGCCGCTTCCGCGACCCGCGCCTGCCGGAGCTGCTGTTCCGCTACCGTGCGCGCAATCATCCCGACAGCCTCGCGCCGGCTGAACGCCAGCGCTGGCAGGATTACCGGCGCCAGCGCCTGCTCGGCGACGGCGGCCTGGGCGAACTCAACCTGCCCCAGTACCAGCAACAGCTCGATGCGCTGGCCGCCGAGTCGCCCGACGACGCGCGGCGCCAGGCCCTGCTGCAATCGCTGCGCGACTGGGGCGAGCACCTGCAGGAGACCTTGTGAGTACCTATTTCTCGGACGCCAGCTTCAAGTTCCTGCGCAGCCTGGCGCGGCACAACGACAAGACCTGGTTCAACGACCACCGCCAGCAGTATGAAGACCACGTTCGGCAGCCGTTCCTGCGCCTGCTGGGCGACCTGCAGCCGGCATTGGCCGAGGTCAGCGAGCACTTCCGCGCCGATACCCGCGGCGTCGGCGGCTCCCTGTTCCGCATCCACCGTGACGCGCGCTTTTCCAATGACAAGTCACCGTACAAGACCTGGCAGGGTGCGCGCCTGTTCCATGAGCGCCGCCGAGAGGTGGCCGCGCCGTCCTTCTATGTGCACCTGCAACCCGGCGAGAGCTTCGTCGGCGCCGGCCTGTGGCATCCAGAACCGGAAACCCAGCGCCGCGTGCGCCACTTCATCCTCGACAACCCGGGCAGCTGGAAGGCCGCCGCGCATGCGCCGGCCCTGCGCAAGCGCTTCGATTTCGAGGAGAGCGAGAAGCTGGTGCGGCCCCCGCGTGGCTTCCCGGCCGACTTCGAGTTCATCGACGACCTCAAGCACCGCAACTGGGTGATGTGGCGCTCGCTGGACGACGCCACCATGACCGGCCCACGCCTGCTGTCCACGCTGGGCAAGGACCTGGCCGCGCTCGGCCCGTTCGTCGACTACCTGTGCGCTGCGCTGGACCTGGAATTCTGATGTCGCAGAATCTTCCGCTGGCCCGCCAGCGGCGCGTGCTCGGCCGCACCGGCCTGGCCGTTTCACCGATCGGATTGGGCTGCTCCGGCTTCTGGGGTCATCGCCACTTCCCCGAGCATGAGGCAGCTGCCGTGGTCGAGCATGCGCTTGCCCACGGGGTGAACCTGCTCGATACCGGTCACAACTATTCCGGCTTCCATGCCGAGCCGCGCCTGGGCCGCATCCTGCGCCCGTTGCTGAAGCAGTACCCGCGCGATTCACTGGTGATCTCAAGCAAGGGCGGCACGCTGACCGGCCAGGCCGGCATCAGCGGCGCCGAGCAACGCAATTTCTCGCCCGCGGCCATCACCGCCAGCTGCGAGGCGTCGCTGCGCAACCTCGGCCTGGACCATCTTGATGTCTACCAGCTGCATGGCGCCAGCGAACACGACATCAGTGACGACCTGCTGGCGGCACTGCAGCGCCTGCGCGAACGTGGGTTGATCCGTTACACCGGCATCAACACCCACTCGGCCTCGACCCTGCGCTGGATGATCGCTCATCCGGATGCCTTCGATGTGGTGCTGCTGGACTACAACGCCCTGCAGCAGGACCGCGAACCGCTTATCGATCAGCTGCAGGCGGTGGGTACCGGCGTGCTGGCCGGCACCGTGCTGGCGCAGGGCCACCTGCTGCCCGCGCGTGCCCGCCTGCCACGGCTGGCCGATGGCTGGTACCTGGCGCGCGCCTGGCTGAAACCCAGCAGCCGCCAGCTGATGCGCAGTGCCCGTCAGATGCGGCGCGCGGTGGCCGCGATCCACAGCCAGAGCCCGGCCCAGACCGCCTTCGCCTATGCGCTGGGCCATCCCGGCGTTGCCAGCGGCATCCTCGGCACCACCCGCACCCGCAGCCTGGACGAAGTGCTGGCGACGCGGCTGGAAGCGCTGACTCCGGCGGAACGGCAACGGCTGGTCGATGCCTTCGGCGATGGCCGTGGTTCGCCCAGTCAGTGAGTCTTCACCCGGCACTGCCGCCGTTGCGGCAGTCTGTCCGGCATGAAGAAGCTCACCGCACTGCTTGTGCTGCTGGTCCTGGCCTTGGCGGCCTGGTGGTTCGGCGGCCCGTACCTGACCGTCAATGGCCTGTCCAAGGCCATCGAGCAACGCGACACCGCGCGCCTGGAGCGCTACGTCGATTTCCCGCGCGTGCGCAGCAGCCTGCGTGCGCAGCTCAATGATTACCTGGTGCGCCAGGCGGGCCCGGACGTGGCGGCCAGCCCGTTCGGAGCCCTCCTCTACGGCCTGGGCGACCAGCTCGGGGGGGCCGCGGTGGAAACCATGGTGACCCCGACCGGGATCGGCGCGATGCTGCAGGGCCACGTGCTGTGGAAGCGTGGCCGCAATGAACTGCAGGGTGGCGACGCCTTCGGCGCGACCGAACCTGCGCGGCCGTTGAAGCACGCCGAGCACCATTTCGAGGCGTTCGATCGCTTCGTGATCGATGTCGATCGCGGCCCCGGCCAGCCACCGATGAAGGTGGTGCTGGAGCCGCAGGGCCTGCGCTGGAAAGTGGTGGACCTGCAGTTGGGGATGTCGGGCAGCCCTTGATCGGACCCGTGGCCTGACGGCAGCGCCAACCAAGTTTGGCACCTACCGGTCGAATCCGCCCTATCCCTCGTTGGCGACGCCGTGCGGTACGTGGCCGGCAGCCACATGCTCGCGGGCACTGTCGATGTTGTGCTGCGAATCATCGAAGAAGATGTCGGCACCGAAGGCTTGCAGGAACGGCCCCTTGTGCCGGCCGCCGAGGAACAGCGCTTCGTCCAGGCGCACGCCCCACTCCCGCAGGGTGCGGATCACCCGCTCGTGCGCCGGGGCCGACCGCGCGGTCACCAGTGCGGTACGGATCGGCGCGCTGTCGCCAGCCGGGAACACTTCCTGCAGCGTGTGCAGGGCCGACAGGAAGCCGCGGAAGGGGCCGCCACTGAGTGGCTCGCGGGCGCGTTCGCGTTCGTGGCGGCCAAAGGCTTCCACGCCCTGCTCGCGCGAAATGCGCTCACTCTCGTCACCGAAGATCACTGCGTCACCGTCGAAGGCAATGCGCAGCTGGCCGGCCGGGCGACCGGTATCGATCTGGTCGGCCGCTGCCGCAGCGGTCTCGCCCGGTGGTTTGGGCAGAATGGTCGCCGCCGCGATGCCATGGCGCAGCGCACTGCGCACCGATTCCGGGTTGGCCGACAGGAACAGGTCGGTGCCGAACGGCTTCACGTACGGCCAGGTCGGCTCGCCAGCGGTGAACGTCGCACGGATGATGCCCAGGCCGTAATGCTGGATCGAGTTGAAGATGCGCAGGCCGGTATCGGCCGAGTTGCGCGACAGCAGGATCACCTCGACCCGCGGGTTCTCCGGGCTGGCACCCTGGTTCAGTGCCAGCAGCTTGCGCACCACGGGAAAGGCCACGCCGGGGCCGAGGATGTCGTCCTCATGCTGGCGCTGGAACTCGGCATAGGCCGCCACGCCATCGCTCTCGAACAGCGCATGGCTCTCCTCGAGGTCGAACAGTGCGCGCGAGGTGACCGCGACGGTCAGCAAACGGGGGGAGTTGTCGCCCATCGGTGGGGGTCCTTCAAGCGGTCGGCGGGGCCGGCCGCCCATTGTCCTCAAAAAACGAACTGTTCGCTCAGGATCCGGTCTTCCAGGTTGTGCTCCGGGTCGAACAGCAGGGTCACACGACGGTCCCTCGACTCACGGATGGTCACCTCGACCACATCGCGGGTCTCGTGCGAATCAGCGGTGACGCTGACCGGACGCTTGTAGGGATCGAGCACGCGGAAGCGCACTTCGGTGTCGGCCTTGAGGATCGCCCCGCGCCAGCGTCGCGGCCGATACGGGGCCAGCGGCGTCAGCGCGATGGTATGCGACCCCAGCGGCAACACCGGGCCGTGCGCGGAATAATTGTAGGCGGTACTGCCGGCCGGGGTGGCCACCAGCACGCCGTCACCGATCAGCTCGGCCACCCGCTCCTGGCCGTTGAGGTCGATGCCGATATGGGCCGCCTGCCGGGTCTGCCGAAGCAGCGAGACATCGTTGTAGGCCAGCGACCCGGTGCTGGTGCCGGACTCGGTCAGCGCCACCATTTCCAGCGGGCGCAGGTTGGCCGGCTCGGCACGCGCAATGCGGGCCTGCACGTCATCGTCACCGCGGTAATGGTTCATCAGGAAGCCAACGGTGCCCAGCTTCATGCCGAACACCGGCTTGCCCAGGTGCCCGTGCCGGTGCAGGGTCTGCAGCATGAAACCGTCGCCACCCAGCGGGCACAGCACGTCGGCCTGCTCGGGCGCGTGATCGCCATAACGCGAGATCATCGCCGCGCGGGCCATCTGTGCAGGTTCGGTGCTGCTGGCCAGGAAAGCGATGCGGGGGGTGTCGCTCATCGGTGGATCCGGGTGGGTGTGCCAGCAAGAGCATACCCGGTCGTGCCGGCCGCTGGCCGGCTGCTGCACCCGGTTGCGATTCATGAGGTTGCCGGCCAGCGGCCGGCACTACCAGACAATGCAGAACGGCCCCGCTTTCGCGGGGCCGTTCCTCCAACTGCTGCAGATCAGGAGCCCCCCTGAGTCAGGGGGGCGCGCCAACCGCGCGGGGGTCTGGGAGCATGGTTGGCATGGGGCCCACGGTTTGCAGAGCAATCCGTGGGGCGTCAGCGCGAATGCGCTTACGCACCATGCGCGGCCAGCTGGCCCAGGCGCTGCACCGCGACCGAGACGGTCGGGTAGTCCAGGGTCTTCTGCTCGGCCAGTTCGGCCAGCATCGCCAAGGTGAAGCGCAGGCTGTTGTCGTCGCGGCCCATCCAGGCAGCGACCTTGGCCTCGGCACTGCTGCCCTTGGTGCCCAGCACCTGCCCGGCCAGGTTGCGGTGGTTGGCTGCAAGCTCATCACGCAGCACGCCACGCGCCACCGCGTGCCAACGACCGTTGACTTCCAGCGCGTCGACCTGCTCGAACAGCCACGGCAGCTGCAGGGCATCGCCCAGGCGGAAGTGGACCTTGGACACGTCCACCGGCTTCAGCTTGCGGGTGCGGGCCAGTTCGATGATGTCGAACGCCGGTTCCAGGAAGTGCAGTTCGGCCAGCTGTTGTGCCAGTGCAGACGGCAGGCCCTTTTCCTTCCACTCGGCCACCAGGGCTTCGTAGGTCGGACGCTGCGAATCCGGCAGCACGCCCGAAGCGACGCGGATGTCGTTGAACGGTCCCTGGTAGCGGTTGACCGCTTCGGTGATGCCCGGCATCGCGCCCGGGCGCGACAGCAGCCAACGCACGAACGAGCGCTGCAGCTTCCAGATCACTTCCAGGGCGTCGATCTGCACCGACTCCGGCACCTTGCCGTCGAGGGCATCGATCTGTGCCCACAACGCGCGCGCATCCAGCGTTTCGCGACTGATGGTGTAGGCCTTGGCGACCTCGGCGATGGAACGGCCGGTGTCTTCCTGCATGCGCATCAGGAAGGTGGCGCCCATGCGGTTGATGGTCTGGTTGGTCACGGCCGTGGCGATGATTTCGCGCTTCAGGCGGTGACGCTCCATCGCGTCGGCGTACTTCTTCTGCAGCGGGGTCGGGAAGTAGCGCTGCAGTTCCTTGGACAGGTACGGATCTTCCGGGATGTCCGAATCCAGCAGCTGGTTGAACGCCACCAGCTTGGAATAGGACAGCAGCACCGACAGCTCCGGACGGGTCAGGCCCTGGCCGCGTGCCTTGCGCTGCGAGAGCTCGGCATCGGACGGCAGGAACTCGATCTGGCGGTCGAGCAGGCCCTGCTGTTCCAGGGTGCGGATGAAGTGCTGCTTGGACCCCAGGCGCTTGACTGCCATCCGCTCCATCAGGCTCAGTGCCTGGTTCTGGCGATAGTTGTCGTTGAGCACCAGCTCGGCGACTTCATCGGTCATCGAGGCCAGCAGCTTGTTGCGCTGCTCGACGGTCAGCTTCTTGGCCCGCACCACATCGTTGAGCAGGATCTTGATGTTGACTTCGTGGTCGGAGGTGTCGACACCGGCCGAATTGTCGATGAAGTCGGTGTTGAGCAGCACGCCGGCCTGGGCAGCTTCGATGCGGCCCAGCTGGGTCATGCCCAGGTTGCCGCCCTCGCCCACCACCTTGCAGCGCAGCTCGCCACCGTTCACGCGCAGTGCGTTGTTGGCGCGGTCGCCGACATCACTGTGCTGCTCGCTGGCAGCCTTGACGTAGGTACCGATGCCGCCGTTCCACAGCAGGTCGACCGGTGCCTTCAGGATCGCGCTCATCAGATCGTTCGGCGACAGCGCCTTGACGTTCTCGTCCAGGCCCAGCGCCTCACGCACCTGCGGGGTGATCTCGATCGACTTCAGGCTGCGCGGGTACACGCCGCCGCCCTTGCTGATCAGCTTGGTGTCGTAGTCCGCCCAGCTCGAACGCGGCAGGGTGAACAGGCGCTCACGCTCGATGAACGACGTGGCCGCATCCGGATTCGGGTCCAGGAAGATGTGGCGGTGGTCGAACGCAGCGACCAGGCGGATATGGCGCGACAGCAGCATGCCGTTGCCGAACACGTCGCCGGACATGTCGCCGACGCCGACCGCAGTGAAGTCCTGGCTCTGGCTGTCACGGCCCAGCGCACGGAAGTGGCGCTTGACCGATTCCCACGCGCCGCGCGCGGTGATGCCCATGCCCTTGTGGTCGTAGCCGACCGATCCACCGGAGGCGAACGCATCGCCCATCCAGAAGCCGTGCGCGATGGCCAGGCCGTTGGCGATGTCGGAGAAGGTCGCGGTGCCCTTGTCGGCGGCCACCACCAGGTACGGATCGTCCATGTCGTGGCGCACGACATCCACCGGCGGCACGATCTTGTTGTTGACGATGTTGTCGGTGATGTCCAGCAGGCCCTGGATGAACAGCTTGTAGCAGGCCACGCCGTTGGCGAAGATCGCGTCGCGATCGCCGTTCACCGGCGGGGTCTTGGCGAAGAAGCCACCCTTCGCGCCGACCGGCACGATGACGGTGTTCTTGACCATCTGTGCCTTGACCAGGCCCAGCACTTCGGTACGGAAGTCTTCGCGACGATCCGACCAGCGCAGGCCGCCACGCGCAACCGCGCCGAAGCGCAGGTGGGTACCTTCCACGCGCGGGCCGTACACGAAGATCTCGCGGTACGGGCGCGGCTTCGGCAGGTCCGGCACCAGCGCCGAATCGAACTTGAAGCTGATGACATGGCCGTGCTGGCCGTTGGCATCGGTCTGGTAGTAGCTGGTACGCAGGGTCGCGTCGATCACGCCCATGAACGAGCGCAGGATGCGGTCCTCGTCCAGGCTGGACACGCGATCCATCAGCTTCAGCAGCGCATCGCGCGCGGCCTGCATCTGCGCGTCGCGGTCACCCTTGCGGGCATCGACCACGCTCTTGAGCACCTTCAGGGTGGCGTCGTCGCCAGCGGCCAGCACATCGAAGTGGGCCTTCAGCTGGGCCTGGCCGGCCGCGATGTCGTCCTTGCTCTCATGGCCGGTGGCCGGATCGAAGCGGGCCTCGAACAGTTCGACCAGCAGGCGGGCCAGCAGCGGGTAACGCGCGAAGGTGCCTTCCACGTAGGCCTGCGAGAACGGCACGCCGGTCTGCAGCAGGTACTTGCAGTAGCCACGCAGCATGGCGACCTGGCGCCAGTGCAGGCCAGCAGCCAGCACCAGGCGGTTGAAGCCATCGTTCTCGGCGTCGCCGTGCCAGACGCGGGCGAAGGTCTCACCGAAGGCTTCATCGACACTGGCGGCATCGATCGCGCCAGCGGTCGACTCGACCTCGAAGTCCTGCACGTACACCGGCGCGTTGTCGACCGACAGGCGGTACGGACGTTCGGCGATCACGCGCAGGCCCATGTTTTCCATCATCGGCAGCGCGTCCGACAGCGGGATGTCATCCAGCTGGCGATACAGCTTCAGGCGCAGGCCATCGCCGCTTTCGCGCGGCACGGCCTGCAGGCTCAGGCGCAGGTCGTCCGGGCCGGTCAGCGCGTCGAGCTGGCTGACATCGTTGGCGGCAACGGCGGTGCTGTTGTCTTCGATGTAGCCGGCCGGCAGCGCCTTGCCGATGCGGGCGGCGATGCGCAGGCCTTCGGTCTCGCCGTGGCGGCTCACCAGCGCTTCGCGCAGGTCGTCCTGCCAGTTACGCAGCACCTGGGCCAGCTTCTGCTCCAGTTCGGCGGTATCAACGTCGAGCATTTCACCCGGCTTCGGGCGCACGATCAGGTGCACCTGCGCCAGCGGCGATTCGCCCAGCACCACCGAGCTGTCGACGAACTCGCCGTGCAGCGCGTCCTTGAGCATTGCTTCGATGCGCAGGCGCACGTCGGTGTTGAAGCGCTCGCGCGGCAGGTAGACCAGCGCGGAGATGAAACGGCTGTACTTGTCGCGGCGCAGGAACAGGCGGCTGCGCACGCGTTCCTGCAGGCCCAGCACGCCCATCGCGGTGCGGAACAGTTCGTCCTCGCTGGACTGGAACAGTTCTTCGCGCGGCAGGGTTTCCAGGATATGGCGCAGGGCCTTGCCACTGTGGCTGGCGGGGGCCAGCCCGGACTGCTTCATCACGTGCTCGTGGCGCTGGCGCACCAGCGGGATTTCCCACGGGCGACGGTTGTAGGCGCTGGAGGTGAACAGCCCGAGGAAACGCTGCTCGCCGATGATCTTGCCCTTGGCGTCGAACTCCAGCACGCCGATGTAGTCCATGTAGCCGGCGCGGTGCACGCGCGAACGGGCATTGGTCTTGGTCAGGATCAGCGCATCCTTCAAACCGGACGTGGTGTTCAGGCCCTGCGCGGCCAGCGTCTTGACCGGACGGGCGGCGGACTTGTCCTTGCCGCGCATCAGGCCCAGGCCGGTGTCGTTCAGCGGCGCCAGCACCTCTTCCTTGCCCTGCTTCTCGACGCGGTACTCGCGGTAGCCGAAGAAGGTGAAGTGGTTCTCAGCGGCCCAGCGCAGGAACTCCTGTGCTTCCTTGCGCGACGCGTCGTCGACCGGCAGCTGGCGGCTGCCCAGGTCGTCGGCCAGCGCCAGCGCCTTATCCTTCATCGGCTGCCAGTCGCGCACGATCGCACGCACTTCATCCAGCGCCTTGTTGATGGCCTGCTCGATGGCAGCCATTGCATCGGCCGGCTGGCGGTCGATCTCCAGCAGCATCACCGACTCGGCATCACCTTCGCCGACCTTGACCAGCTTGCCCGCCTTGTCGCGGGTGAAACGCAGTACCGGGTGGCCCAGCACGTGGACGCCCACGCCCTGCTCGGCCAGCGACATGGTGACGGTATCGACCAGGAACGGCATGTCGTCGTTGACGATCTGCAGCACGGTATGCGGCGATTCCCAACCGTTGGCCTTCGCGGTCGGATTGAACACGCGGACGTTGGCCTTGCCAGCCTTGCGGGCCCGGGCGAATTCCAGCGTCTCAGCCGCGAGAGCGGCCCACTCTTCAGCGCTGTGGTGCGGGAACTCGTCCGACTCCATGCGCTTGTAGAAGTCAGTGGCGAAGGCCACTGCTTCGGCCTGTGCGGCCGCGGGGTAGCGCTTGCGCAAGGCCGTGTACACCGGCTCCAGGGAGAAACCAGCGGTCACTGCGACCTCCGACTCTGCTGGTTTCGTCTTGTTTTTCACGGTCTTGGCTGCGGTTTTTTGCGGTTTCATGGCAGAGCGATGCGCTTGCTCAGTTGGGAAAATGAAATTGTAGCCCTACCGCACGAAAAGGCCTTGCTGCAGGACGGAATAAGCAGATCCGGGTTTGCTGCGGTTTAGACGCCTATTCAGTTCGCTCCGGTATGGAGCGGGCGCCTGCTTAAGCACTGCCGACAGGATCGGCAAAGCGTGTTACCGGAAGACACACGCGGCGACACCGATTCGATTCCACAATCCTGAACTGGACGGTATAGTCCACCGCGTGAACCCGGCCTACCTTCCCGTTGCCCTCGACGCACGCGATGAGCGCGTGTTCGATGCCGTGCGCGAACTGCTGGCCCAGCAGGGCATGCAGATGAGCATGGACGCGGTGGCCCAGCATGCCGGCTGTTCCAAGCAGACCCTCTACTCGCGCTACGGCAGCAAGCAGCAACTGCTGCGCCGGGTAATGCAGCGCCACGTCGGCCACGCTACCGGCGCCATGGTTCGTGCACTCCGCACTGACGACCTGCGTGCCAGCCTGCTCCAGTTCGCCACCGACTTCCTGGAGCACTTCAACCAACCGCACGTGGGCCAGGCCTGCCGGCTGATCGCCGCCGACGCGGCCCAGTTTCCCGAAGAGGCGCGTACCCTGTACCGGCATGGCGCCGGCGCACTGACGCTTCATCTTGCTGAATGGATTGAAACCGTTTGCATGCAGGGCCAGCTCCGGCATGACGACCCGCACTTCATGGCCGAACTGCTGCTGAGCATGATCGCCGGTCAGGATTTCGACAAACAGCGCTTCCATACCCCCCACCGTGATGACGCGCTCTTGCGTCGGCGCTGGGCAGAGTTCTCCGTCGACAGCTTCCTGCGCGCCTTCGCGCCTCAGCCGTCGCCGGCCCCGTCTACAAACCAACCCCGGAGTTCCTCCTGATGACCGCCCCACTCCGCACCCTTGCCTTGACGTGCGCCGTTGCTGTCGCGCTGGCTGCCTGCAAGAAGCCGGAACAGCAGACGCCCCCGCCGCCGGAGGTGGGCGTGATCGACGCCAAGCCGCAGACCCTGCCGCTGCAGCGCGAGCTGGTCGGCCGCCTGTCGCCGTTCCGCAGTGCCGACGTCCGCGCACGCGTGCCCGGCGTGCTGCTCAAGCGCGTCTACCAGGAAGGCTCGCAGGTCAAGCAGGGCCAGACCCTGTTCCTGATCGACCCGGCGCCGCTGCGCGCCTCGCTCAACGCCTCCGAGGCCCAGCTGGCCTCGGCCCGCGCGACCTACGCCAACGCCAAGGTCGCCGCCGACCGCGCACGCTCGCTGGCCCCGCAGCAGTTCGTCTCCAAGTCCGACCTGGACAACGCCGAATCGGCCGAGCGCACCGCGCTGGCCGCGGTCAAGCAGGCCGAAGCGGCAGTGACCTCCTCGCGGATCAACCTGGGCTATGCCGAAGTGACCGCGCCGATCAGTGGCGTGGCCAACAAGCAGCAGGTCACCGAGGGTGCGCTGGTGGGCCAGGGCGATGTGACCCTGCTGACCACCGTCGACCAGCTCGACCCGCTGTACGTCAACTTCTCGTTGAGCGTGGACGAACTGACCCAGCTGCGCGCGCAGCAGGCCAAGGGCGCGCTGGCGCTGTCCGGCGACGGCAAGGCCACGGTCAACGTCAAGCTGGCCGACGGCACCACCTATGGTGAGCCGGGCACGCTGGACTTCTCCTCGACCACGGTCGACCCGGCCACCGGCGCCGTGTCGTTGCGCGCGCTGCTGCCGAACCCGCAGCAGATCCTGCTGCCGGGCGCCTTCGTCAGCTTCCAGGCCAACCTGGGCGAGCGCAACAACGCCTTCCTGGTGCCGCAGCAGGCCCTGCTGCGCGATACCACCGGCGGCTACGTGATGGTGGTCGGCGCCGACGGCAAGGTCGTGCGCAAGAACGTGAAGACCGATGGCGCGCAGAACGGCAACTGGCTGGTCAGCGACGGCCTCGCCGCCGGTGACAAGGTGATCGTGGCCGGCGTGCAGAAGGTCAAGGAAGGTGCACCGGCGGTGGCCAAGCCGTGGACCCCGGGCCAGGACGCCAACGGCAAGCCGACCGCAGGCGGCGCCGCCCCGGCGGGCGCTGCACCGGCTGCAGGCAAGGCACCGGCCGACGCGGCCAAGCCCGAGCAGGCCGATGCGGCCAAGCCGGCCGCCACCGATTCGAACAAGCAGTAACGGGAACCTTCCGTCATGCCTAAATTTTTCATCGAACATCCAGTCTTCGCCTGGGTGGTTGCGATCCTGATCTCGCTCAGCGGCGTGATCGCGATCCTCAACCTGGGCGTGGAGTCCTATCCCAACATCGCCCCGCCGCAGGTCACCGTCTCGGCGACCTACCCGGGCGCCAGCGCCGATACCACGGAAAAGTCGGTCACCCAGGTGATCGAGCAGCAGCTGACCGGCATCGATCACCTGCTGTACTTCAGCTCCTCGTCCGCCTCCAACGGACGTGCGCAGATCACCCTGACCTTCGAGACCGGTACCGATCCGGACATCGCCCAGGTGCAGGTGCAGAACAAGGTCTCGCTGGCCACGCCACGCCTGCCTTCGGAAGTGACCCAGCAGGGCGTGGTGGTGGCCAAGGCCAACGCCGGCTTCCTGATGGTGGTGGCGCTGCAGTCCGATACCCCGACCATCAACCGTGACGCCCTGAACGACATCGTCGGTTCGCGCGTGCTCGACCAGGTCTCGCGCATCCCCGGCGTCGGCAGCACCCAGCAGTTCGGTTCCGAGTACGCCATGAACATCTGGCTGAACCCGGAGAAGATGCAGGGCTATGGCCTGTCGGCCAGCCAGGTACTGGCCGCGGTGCGCGCGCAGAACGTGCAGTTCGCCGCCGGTGCGCTGGGTTCGGACCCGTCGCCGGAAGGCCAGCACTTCACCGCCACGGTCTCGGCCGAAGGCCGCTTCAGCTCGCCGCAGGAATTCGAGAACATCATCCTGCGCGCCAACGCTGATGGCTCGCGCGTGCTGTTGAAGGACATCGCCCGCGTCGCCTTCGGTGCCAACAACTACGGTTTCGACACCCAGTACAACGGCAAGCCGACCGGTGCCTTCGCCATCCAGCTGCTGCCGGGCGCCAACGCCCTGAACGTGGCCGAAGCGGTGCGCGCCAAGATGGACGAGCTGCAGCCCAGCTTCCCGGCCGGGGTCACCTGGTTCTCGCCGTACGACAGCACCACCTTCGTCAAGATCTCGATCCAGGAAGTGGTCAAGACCCTGTTTGAAGCGGTCTTGCTGGTGTTCCTGGTGATGCTGATCTTCCTGCAGAACTTCCGTGCCACCCTGATCCCGACCCTGGTGATCCCGGTCGCCCTGCTCGGTACCTTCCTGGGCATGTGGATGATCGGCTTCACGATCAACCAGCTGACGCTGTTCGCGATGGTGCTGGCGATCGGCATCGTGGTCGACGACGCGATCGTGGTGATCGAGAACGTCGAACGCATCATGACCGAGGAGGGCCTGGCGCCGAAGCCGGCCACGCAGAAGGCGATGACCCAGATCACCGGTGCGGTGGTGGCGATCACCGTCGTGCTGGCCGCGGTGTTCATCCCCTCCGCCCTGCAGGGCGGTGCCGCCGGTGAGATCTACAAGCAGTTCGCGCTGACCATCGCCATCTCGATGGCATTCTCGGCGTTCCTGGCCCTGGGCTTCACCCCGGCGCTGTGCGCGACCTTCCTCAAGCCGACGCACAACGACAACCCGAACATCGTCTACCGCACCTTCAACAAGTACTACGACAAGATCAGCCACACCTATGTGGGCCACATCACCTCTGCGGTGCGCCATGCGCCGCGCTGGATGATCCTGTTCGTGGTGCTGACCGCGCTGTGCGGCTTCCTGTTCACCCGCATGCCGGGCAGCTTCCTGCCGGAAGAAGACCAGGGCTATGCGCTGGCGATCGTGCAGCTGCCGCCGGGCTCGACCAAGGGCCAGACCAACGAAGTGTTCGCGCAGATGCGTGGCATCCTGGAAAAACAGGATGGCTATGAAGGCATGCTGCAGGTGGCCGGCTTCAGCTTCGTCGGTTCCGGCGAGAACGTGGGCATGGGCTTCATCCGCCTGAAGCCGTGGGAGGAACGCAAGTTCACCGCGCCCGAGTTCATCCAGAACATGAACGGCGCGTTCTACGGCATCAAGGAAGCGCAGATCTTCGTGGTCAACCTGCCCACCGTGCAGGGCCTCGGCCAGTTCGGTGGCTTTGACATGTGGCTGCAGGACCGTAGCGGTGCCGGCTACGAACAGTTGACCCAGGCCCGCAACATCCTGCTCGGCCAGGCCGCGCAGAAGCCGGACCACCTGGTCGGCGTGCGCCCCAACGGCCTGGAAAACGCGCCGCAGCTGCAGCTGCACGTGGACCGCGTGCAGGCGCAGTCGATGGGCATGTCGGTGTCGGACGTGTACAGCACCATCCAGCTGATGCTGGCCCCGGTGTACGTCAACGACTTCTTCTACGAAGGCCGCATCAAGCGCGTGACCATGCAGG
This sequence comes from Stenotrophomonas sp. FR010, assembly GCF_047520755.2. Classification (NCBI taxonomy): domain Bacteria; kingdom Pseudomonadati; phylum Pseudomonadota; class Gammaproteobacteria; order Lysobacterales; family Lysobacteraceae; genus Stenotrophomonas; species Stenotrophomonas sp. FR010. The sequence continues at coordinate 88,136 of NZ_JAXBQT020000001.1, forward strand.
CCGATGGTCCGTACCGCACTGGCCAGGAATCGCTGAAGAGCTTCTACAGCCCGTCCAGCCTGACCCAGAACGCCGATGGCACCAACGCGATGATCCCGTTGAACACGGTGGTCAAGTCCGAATGGGTGTCGGCGCCGCCGTCGCTGAGCCGCTACAACGGCTACTCGGCGATCAACATCGTCGGTTCGCAGGCACCGGGCACCAGCTCGGGTGAGGCGATGCAGACCATGGAAGGCATCGTCAACGACGACCTGCCGGCCGGCTTCGGCTACGACTGGTCGGGCATGTCCTACCAGGAAATCCTGGCCGGCAACGCTGCGACCCTGCTGCTGGTGCTGTCCATCGTGGTGGTGTTCCTGTGCCTTGCCGCGCTGTATGAAAGCTGGTCGATCCCGGTGGCGGTGCTGCTGGTGGTGCCGCTGGGCGTGCTGGGTGCCCTCGGCCTGTCGATGCTGCGCGGCCTGCCCAACGATCTGTTCTTCAAGATCGGCCTGATCACCGTGATCGGCCTGGCGGCGAAGAACGCGATCCTGATCGTGGAGTTCGCGGTGGAGCAGCGCGCAGCAGGCAAGAACCTGCGTGATGCCACCATCGAAGCGGCGCGCCTGCGGTTCCGCCCGATCCTGATGACGTCGTTCGCGTTCATCATGGGCGTGATCCCGATGGCGATCTCCACCGGTGCCGGCGCCAACTCCCGCCACGCCATCGGTACCGGCGTGATCGGCGGCATGCTGTTCGCCACCCTGCTCGGCCTGCTGATGATCCCGGTGTTCTTCGTGGTCGTGCGCCGCATGCTGGGCGACAAGCTGGACGAACCGTCCAAGGAGTTCATGGAACGCCAGCGCGATGCGGATGCCGCACATCGTCCGGATCGTTGATCCGGTGCTGCGCTGAAAACGAAAAGGCCCCGGAGCGATCCGGGGCCTTTTTATTGCCACAATTGAATTCATGCCAATCCAGGTTGGCATCTACCGGAACAACGGCATTGCCGGTAGCCGCCAACCTGGGTTGGCGCTGTTCGGGCAACGCCTCAGCGCAGCAGCGCAACCACCGCGCACACCGCCACCAGAATCAGCGAGGCCCACTGCATGGGTACGAAGAAGAAATGGTGGGGCGCGGCCTCCCCCTTCTGCCGCGGCGCACGGTTGAGCCACAGGCCCAGCACCACGTTCACCGCTGCGCCGAGGCCTGCGCCCAACAGAACCTGTGACAGCGGGATACTGCCCCTGGGGCCGTCATGCGGAAAGAAGTACGCCAGCAGCAGGATCGCTGCAATCGGCGTCACCAGCGTCATGATTCCCCAACCGCGATAGATCATCGTGCAGACCCATGAAAAAAACGGCCTGCATTGTAGCGGGGCTTTGGGAGGGCGCCGCAGAATGAAATGCATGGCGATGCGCAGGTTGCCGCTCTGTAGAGCCGAGCCCATGCTCGGCTGCTTGTACCGGAGCCGAGCATGGGCTCGGCTCTACAGACGGCCAGAGAACAGCGCATCCACGCGTGGCGTGGGCCTACCGCCGCGCCGCCATTGCGGCGGCGCGGCCATGCGACTCAGCGCAGCCCGGTTTCGTTGCGCGCGATCACCAGGCGCTGGATCTCCGAAGTACCTTCGTAGATCTCGGTGATCTTGGCATCACGGAAGTAGCGCTCCAGCGGCATTTCCTTGGAATACCCCATGCCGCCGTGGATCTGCACCGCCTGGTGGGTAATCCACATCGCCGCCTCAGAGGCGGTCAGCTTGGCGATGGCAGCCTCATTGCTGAAGCGCTTGCCCTGGCCCTTCACCCACGCCGCGCGCAGGGTCAGCAGCAGCGCGGCGTCCAGCTTGCACTTCATGTCGGCAATCTTGGCCTGGGTCATCTGGAAGGTACCGATGGCCGCGCCGAATGCCTTGCGCTCCTTGACGTATTCAATCGTCGCTTCATAGGCGGCTCGGGCGATGCCGACGGCCTGCGAAGCGATGCCGATGCGACCGGCATCGAGCACGCTCATGGCGATCTTGAAGCCCTCACCTTCCTGGCCCAGCACGTCTTCGGCCTGCGCCACGTAATCGTTGAACTCGATCTCGCAGGTGGCCGAGGCGCGGATGCCCAGCTTGGGCTCGGTCTTGCCACGACCGAAACCGGCCTTGTCGGTATCGATGATGAAGGCGGTGATGCCGCGCGCGCCCTTGTCCGGCTCGCTCATCGCGAACAGCACGATGTACTTGGCCACCGGACCGGAGGTGATCCAGCTCTTCTTGCCATTGATGACGAAGGTGCCGTCGGCCTGCTTCACCGCGCGGCAGCGCATGGCGGTGGCATCGGAACCGGACTGCGGCTCGGTCAGCGCGAACGCGCCGATGGCCGTGCCTTCGGCGATGGCACGTACGTAGGTCTGCTTCTGCTGCTCGGTACCGTGGGTCAGGATGCCGTTGCAGAACAGCGAATTGTTGACCGACATGATGGTCGAATGGGCTGCGTCGGCGGCGGCGACCTCCACCATCGCCAGCACGTACGCAACCGGGTCCATGCCCGCACCGCCGTATTCGGTCGGCACTTCAATGCCCATCAGGCCGTTCTCGCCCAGCAGGCGGATGTTGTCCAGCGGGAACTCGCCGGTGCGGTCATGGTGCTCCGCACTGGGGCCGATCTTTTCCTGCGCGATGCGCCGCGCAACGTCCTGCAGCATCAACTGCTCTTCGGTAAAGCTGAAATCCACAACACCCTCCCGGGTACATGAAGTTATGGGCCGCATACGGCGCGCCCAGGTGCTGCGATTGTACCGGGGCCCGGCAGTTTCCGTACGCTGGCGACTTGACCGCGCCAGGCCCCTTCAGCGAATATATCTCTATATCGCGATAGGTAGATGTTTATGGATCTGGAAGACTGGTCGACCCGCCTGAAGGTGTTCGCCGATGCCACTCGCGTGCGCCTGCTGGCGCTGCTGGAGCAGGAGGAACTGACCGTGGCCGAACTGTCGGCGATCACCCGGCTGGCGCAGCCACGCGTGTCCACCCACCTGGCACGCCTGAAGGAAGCCGGCCTGGTCCGCGACCGCCGTGCCGGCGTGTCGGCCTACTACCGCTTCGACGAGGCCCAGCTGGACCCGGCGCAGCGTGCATTGTGGCATGCCTTGAGCAACGGAAGCGATGACCCGCTGCTGCGCCAGGACGCTGAACGCGTGGCCGCCGTGCTGGCCCACCGCGCCGCCGACCAGAACTGGGCCGACAGCGTGGCCGGCGACATGGAACGCCACTACTCGCCGGGCCGTACCTGGGAGGCGCTGGCCCGCACCGCGCTGCCGCTGCTTGAGACCGGCGACGTGCTGGATATCGCCTCTGGTGATGGCGTGCTGGCCGAACTGGTTGCCCCGCATTCCAAGCGCTACATCTGCATCGATACCAGCGCGCGCGTGGTCGCCGCCGCCAGCGAGCGCCTGCGGCGGCTGCCCAATGTGGAAGTGCGCGAGGGCGACATGCATGCCCTGCCGTTCGAGGATGCCAGCTTCGACCTGGTCGTGCTGATGCATGCGCTCACCTACGCCAGCAAACCGGCGCAGGCGGTGACCGAAGCTGCACGCGTACTGCGCCCGGGCGGCCGCCTGCTGCTGTGCAGCCTGGCCCGCCACGAGCACAAGGCAGCGGTGGAGGCCTATGGCCACGTCAACCTCGGCTTCAGCGACAAGGAGCTGCGCAGGTTCGTCGACAAGGCCGGCCTGCAGGTGTCCAGCCTGGAGACGGTCACCCGCGAGAAACGGCCGCCGCACTTCGAAGTGATTTCGCTGATCGCCAACAAGCCCTGAGCCCGAGACCGCCATGCCCGCCCTGCCCTGGTTGCATCCTGATCGTGCCAACGCCCTGCTCGACGCCCTGCGCGAGCGGATCCTGATCATCGATGGTGCGATGGGCACGATGATCCAGCGCCACGGGCTGCAGGAGCAGGACTATCGCGGCGAGCGCTTCGCCGGTGGTTACGACCATGCCCATGGACCCGGCTGCGACCACGGCGTACCCGAAGGCCATGATCTGAAGGGCAACAACGATCTGCTGCTGCTGACCCGGCCGCAGATCGTCGCCGACATCCATACCGCCTACCTGGAGGCAGGCGCGGACCTGGTCGAAACCAACACCTTCAATGCAACCTCGGTCAGCCAGGCCGACTACCACCTCGAGCACCTGGTGTACGAGTTGAACAAGGCCGGCGCTGCGGTCGCGCGCACGTGCTGTGATGCAGTGGCCGCAACCACTCCGGGCAAGCCGCGCTTCGTGATCGGGGTGATTGGCCCGACCAGCCGCACCGCTTCGATCAGCCCCGACGTCAACGATCCCGGCTTCCGCAATACCAGCTTTGACGAGCTGCGCGACACCTACCGCGAAGCCATCGAGGGCCTGATCGACGGCGGCGCCGATACCCTGATGGTCGAGACCATCTTCGACACGCTCAACGCCAAGGCCGCGCTGTATGCGCTGGAGGAAGCGTTCGATGCGCGCGGCGGGCGGCTGCCGGTGATGATCTCCGGCACCATTACCGACGCTTCCGGTCGCACCCTGTCCGGGCAGACCGCCGAGGCCTTCCACGCATCGCTCGCCCACGCCCGACCGTTGTCGATCGGATTGAACTGCGCGCTGGGCGCCGATGCGATGCGCCCGCATGTGGAAACCCTCTCGCAGGTCGCCGACTGCTATGTCAGCGCCCACCCCAACGCCGGCCTGCCCAACGCGTTCGGCGAGTACGACGAAACTCCCGAAGAGATGGCCACCACGCTGCGCGGCTTCGCCGAGGATGGCCTGTTGAACCTGGTCGGCGGCTGCTGTGGCTCCACCCCCGAGCATATCCGTGCGATTGCCAATGCCGTGGCCGGACTGCCGCCGCGCGCACTGCCCGGCACCCGGGAGCAGGCCGCATGAACGTTGCCGCCACCGTCCCGCACTTCCCGCCCTACTGCTGTTGAGCCGACGCCTGCCATGACGCCTGTCCGCCCTACCCGCCTGTCCGGCCTGGAACCTCTGGTCATCACCCCGGACCTGCTGTTCATCAATGTCGGCGAACGCACCAACGTCACCGGCAGCGCGCAGTTCCGCAAGCTGATCAAGGAAGGCCGCTACGAGGAGGCGGTGGAAGTGGCCCGCCAGCAGGTGGCCAGCGGCGCCCAGATCCTCGACGTCAACATGGACGAGGGCCTGATCGATTCGGAAGCGGCGATGACGCGCTACCTCAACCTGATCATGTCCGAGCCGGACATCGCGCGCATCCCGGTGATGGTCGACTCCTCCAAGTGGAGCGTGATCGAGGCCGGCCTGAAATGCCTGCAGGGCAAGAGCGTGGTCAACTCGATCTCGCTGAAGGAAGGCGAAGCGCTGTTCCGCGAGCACGCGCGCAAGGTGCTGCGCTATGGCGCCGCGGCAGTGGTGATGGCGTTCGACGAGGCCGGGCAGGCAGACACCTGTGCGCGCAAGGTCGAGATCTGCACACGCGCCTACCGCATCCTGGTCGACGAGATCGGCTTCCCGCCGCAGGACATCATCTTCGACCCGAACATCTTCGCCGTCGCTACGGGCATCGAAGAGCACGACAACTACGCGGTGGACTTCATCGAAGCCACCCGTATCATCAAGCAGACCCTGCCGCACTGCCATGTCTCCGGCGGCGTCTCCAACGTCTCGTTTTCGTTCCGCGGCAACGAAACCGTGCGCCAGGCCATCCATTCGGTGTTCCTGTACCACGCGATCGCCGCCGGCATGGACATGGGCATCGTCAACGCCGGCGCGATGCCGATCTACGACGAACTGGAGCCGGACCTGCGCGAGCGTGTCGAGGACGTGATCCTCAACCGCCGAAGCGATGCCACCGAGCGCCTGCTGGAGATCGCCGAGCGCTACAAGGGCAGGAAGGGCGCGGCGAAGACCGAAGACCTGGCCTGGCGCGAAAAGCCGGTGGCACAGCGATTGGCGCATGCCCTGGTACACGGCCTGGATGCCTTCGTCGAGGAAGACACCGAACTGGCCCGGCAGGCCTCCAGCCGCCCGCTGGACGTGATCGAAGGACCGCTTATGGACGGCATGAACATCGTCGGCGACCTGTTCGGCGCCGGCAAGATGTTCCTGCCACAGGTGGTGAAATCCGCGCGCGTGATGAAGAAGGCCGTGGCCTACCTGCTGCCTTACATCGAAGCGGAAAAAGCGCGCAGCGGTGACACCGCCAAGAGCAACGGCAAGATCATCATGGCCACGGTGAAGGGCGATGTGCATGACATCGGCAAGAACATCGTCGGCGTCGTACTGGCCTGCAACAACTTCGACGTGGTCGACCTCGGCGTGATGGTGCCGGCGCAGATGATCCTCGATGCCGCCCGCGAGCACAACGCCGACCTGATCGGCCTGTCCGGGCTGATCACCCCGTCCCTGGAGGAGATGAGCCACGTCGCCCGCGAGATGGAGCGCCAGGGCTTCGACCTGCCGCTGCTGATCGGGGGCGCGACCACTTCGCGTGCGCATACCGCGCTGAAGATCGACCCGCACTACAAGGCGCCGACGGTGTGGGTGAAGGATGCATCGCGCGCAGTTGGCGTGGCGCAGTCGCTGATCTCGCGTGATCTGCGCGAGGCCTTCGTTGCCGCCAACGAAGCCGACTATGCCGAAATCCGCGCGCGCCACCGCAACCGGGGCGACGCCAAGCGCCTGGTCACGCTGGAACATGCGCGCGGGCAGAAATTCCAGGGCGGCTGGGACAGTTACACGCCACCGGCACCGAATCAACCCGGCCTGCACGTGTTCGACGACTATCCGCTGGCCGAACTGGTCGACTACATCGACTGGACGCCGTTCTTCCAGGCCTGGGAGCTGGCCGGCAAGTTCCCGGCGATCCTCACCGATGAGATCGTCGGTACCCAGGCCAGCGAGCTGTATAAGGATGCCCGTGCGATGCTCGAGCGCATCGTCGGCGAGAAGTGGCTGACGGCCAAGGCCGTGTTCGGCCTGTGGCCAGCCAACAGCATCGGCGACGATGTCCGCGTGCAGCACGCACAGGGCGAAACTACCCTGCACTTCCTGCGCCAGCAGGTGGACAAGCCAGCCGAACGTCCGGATTTCTGCCTGGCCGATTTCATTGCCCCGGCCGACAGCGGAAAGCAGGACTGGATCGGCGCGTTCGCGGTCACCGCCGGCATCGGCATCGACGCCCACGTCGCGCGCTTCGAGGCCGAGCACGACGATTACAACGCGATCCTGCTGAAAGCACTGGCCGACCGCTTCGCCGAGGCGCTGGCCGAGCGCCTGCACCAGCGCGTGCGTACCGAATTCTGGGGCTACGACCGCGCCGAGACGCTGGACAACGAGGCCCTGATCGACGAGCAGTACCGCGGCATCCGTCCGGCCCCGGGCTACCCGGCCTGCCCCGAGCACAGCGAGAAGCGCCGCCTGTTCGACCTGCTGCAGGCTGAGAAGAACGCGGGCATGGAATTGACCGAGAGCTTCGCGATGCTGCCCACGGCCGCTGTCTCGGGCTACTACTTCAGCCATCCGCAGAGCCAGTACTTCGTGGTCGGGCGGCTCAGCCGCGAACAGGTCACCGACTATGCCCGGCGCAAGGGCGTGGACCGCGCCCAGGCCGAACGCTGGCTGGCCTCCAACCTCGACTACGACCCCGAATGACACAAAAAGGGGACGGAGGGGATTAAGTCGTTTGTGCATTAGCGACTTGATCCCCTCCGTCCCCTTTTTTTGCTTCATCATTCGGCGATGACCGTTCCCGTTGCCCGCCTCTCAAGTTTCTACCTGTTCTACTACGCGGCGCTCGGCGCGTTCACGCCGTACTGGAGCCTGTTCCTGACCGCGCGCGGGATGAGCGTGACCGCGATCAGCGTGATGATGGGCCTGTGGTACGCCACCCGCGTGATCGCACCCAGTACCTGGACCTCGCTGGCGGCCGCATCACCGCGACCGATCCGCCTGCTGCGCGTCGGCTGCGTGCTGACCCTGCTCAGCTTCGCTGCCTTTCTGCTGCCACTGCCGCAGCCGTGGATGTACCCGGCGATGATCGTGTTCTGCTTCTTCTACAACGCGGTGATGCCGCAGTTCGAGTCGATCACCCTCACCCACCTGGGCAACGACAGCCATCGCTACGGGTTGATCCGGGTCTGGGGCTCGCTCGGTTTCATCGCCGTGGTCACCCTGTTCGGCTGGCTGATCGAGGGCGATGGCGCCGGCAACCACGCCGGATTGTTGCCGTGGATGATGCTGCCCCTGTTCGTGCTGCTGGTTGCCTCGGCCTTCAGCAATCACTACGCGCGCGACATCGGCAGGACGGCGGGTGACGCAAGCGGCTTCTGGCAGATCGTGCGCCGACCGCCAGTGCTGGCGTTCTTCCTGGCCGCCTTCATGGAACAGCTGTCGTTCGGCCCGTACTACACGTTCTTTTCGGTCTACATGGACCACCACGGTTACCGCACCACCACCCTCGGCCTGCTGTGGACCATCGGCGTGGTCTTCGAAGTGGGCGTGTTCTTCACCATCGGCCGCTTCTTCCGTCGCTACGACGCCAGCTGGATGCTGCTGATCGCGCTGGCCAGTTCCTGCCTGCGCTGGGCCGTGACCGCACTGTTCCCGGAGAACCTGCCGGTGATGCTGCTGGCGCAGACCGCGCACGCGCTGGGCTTTGCCGCGTTCTTCGCTGCAGCGATGCAGATGCTGGCGACCTACTTCCCCGGTCGTCTCAATGGCCACGGCCAGGGACTGCTCTATGGATTCTCGTCGGGTGTCGGCGGTGTGCTGGGCGCGCTCATTGCCGGCCAACTGTGGAAGATCGACGACGGCCGCACCGCGTTCCTGGCCGGCAGCGGCTTCGCCTTGATTGGCGCCCTGCTCTGTTTCTTCGCGCTGAGCCTGCCGCTGATCCGTGCGCGGCGCAGCACTGCGTGCACCCGGTAACGAAAACGCCGGGCAATGCCCGGCGTTTTCATCACGCGGTAGATGCAGTTACCAGACCAGATCGTCCGGCACCTGGTACTGCGGATCCGCGTACGGATCTTCCTCGGCCGGCGCATTCGGATCGACCTTCAGCGCCACCGACGGGGCGAACACCGCCTCGGACTGTGCCAGCACTTCAGCGGTCACCAGCAGGTAGCGCCCGTTGAGCTGGACCACTCCAAGCTCGCCGGCATTGAGCGCGGTCAGCTGTTCGGCGGTCACATAGATGCGCTTGATCTTGCCGCCATACGGGAAGTGGCGGGCGATGTCGGCCGCTTCCGAGTTCAGGCTCTTGTCCTTCAGCAGTTCTTCCAGCTTGGCCTTGGCCTCGCGGCGTACGCGCGCCTCTTCCTGTTTCAGACGCTCGGCCTCGATGCGCTCTTCCTTTTCCTTCTGCGCTCGGATGGCATAGGCCTTGGCCAGATCCATCTCTTCGGCGCTGCGCGGCGTGCGCGGGCCCTGCTGGCCCGGGCCACGCGACTGGCCGGGCTTGCCCGGGCGACCGTGGCCATGCCCACGACGCTCGCCGGGCTTGTGCTCGCCCTTGCCAGCGCCCTGCGGCTTTCCATTGCCGTTGCCACCCTTGCCCTGCGGGCGACCGTCACGGCGGGGGCCATCATTCTTGCGCTCGGGCTTGGGCGCGGGCTTGAAGCCCAGGCCCATCAGCTGGTCGCGGAGGGTATCGCTCATAGGATTCGGATCAGTAGTGCGGCGGCGGCGGTTCGCTCGCCGGATCGGAAGAATTCAGCGCGTTGCGGACCTTGCCCAGGTCTTCCAGCAGCACGCGCAGCACGTCGGCGTTGCGCATGCCCTGCATGCGGGCATCGGCCAGCGCATCGCTCAGTTCGGCCAGCGCCTGTTCCTGGAAGGACACGCGCATTTCCAGTTCGACCAGGCGCGCTTCCAGCGCCTGCTCGCGTTCGGTTGGCAGCAGATCAGACATGCAGCGAGCGCCCCCGGCCAATGCCGTAGTACGCCAGGCCCGCCGCTTCCACATCCGCCGGCTCGTACAGGTTGCGGCCGTCGAACACCACCGCGTCCTTCAACTGCTCGCGCAGCGTCTGGAAATCAGGGCTGCGGAACTGCTTCCACTCGGTCACCACGACCAGTGCATCGGCCCCCTGCAGCGCCTCGTCGGCACTGCTGCAGAACACCAGATCATCGCGCTCGCCGAAGATGCGCTGCGACTCGTGCATCGCTTCCGGATCGTAGGCACGCACCGTCGCGCCGCCTTCCCACAGCTGCGCCAGCAGGCGACGGCTGGAAGCTTCGCGCATGTCATCGGTGTTCGGCTTGAACGCCAGGCCCCACACGGCAAAGGTCTTGCCACGCATACCTTCGTCTTCACCCTTGTCGTAATGACGCTGGATGAGGGCGAACAGATGGCCCTTCTGCGCATCGTTGACCGCTTCCACGGCGTTCAGCAGCTTCGGCTCCAGGCCGGCCTGCTGCGCGGTGCGGGCCAGCGCCTGCACATCCTTGGGGAAGCACGAGCCGCCGTAACCGGCGCCCGGGTAGATGAAATGCCAGCCGATGCGCGGATCCGAGCCGATGCCCTGGCGGACCTGCTCGACATCGGCGCCGACACGTTCGGCGATGTTGGCGATTTCGTTCATGAACGAGATCTTGGTCGCCAGCATCGCGTTGGCGGCGTACTTGGTCAGCTCCGCCGAACGTACGTCCATTTCCACCACGCGGTCGTGGTTGCGGTTGAACGGTGCGTACAGGCGCCGCATTACCGCCACCGACTCGGCGCTCGTCGCGCCGATGATGATGCGATCCGGGCGCATGCAGTCGGCGACAGCGTCGCCTTCCTTCAGGAATTCCGGGTTGGACACCACATCGAAGGCGATGTCCGCGCCACGTGCCGCCAACTCTGCGGCAATGGCGGCACGCACCTTGTCGGCGGTGCCCACCGGCACCGTCGACTTGTTGACCACCACGGTCGGCACGCTCATGTGCCGGCCGATGGTGCGGGCCACAGCCAGCACGTACTGCAGATCGGCACTGCCATCCTCGTCCGGCGGCGTGCCAACGGCGATGAACACGACCTGGCCGTGACCGATCGCGGCCGCGGCATCGGTGGTGAACGCCAGCCGCGACGCGGCGTGGTTGGCCTTCACCATCGGCTCCAGGCCCGGCTCATAGATCGGGATGATGCCCTGGTTGAGGCCATCGACCTTGGCCTGGTCGATATCGACGCAGACCACCTGGTGGCCGACGTCGGCCAGGCAGGTACCGGTCACCAGCCCTACATAACCGGTACCGAAAATCGCAACGCGCATGTCCGTGCAGGCTCCGTGGTCGCTTACGGCAGGACGCCCAGCAGCTCGACGTCGAAGGTCAGAGTCGCGTTCGGGCCGATCGGGCCACCCGGGGTGCCGTTCTCACCGTAAGCCAGCTCACCCGGGATCCAGAAGCGGTACTTCGACCCGACCGGCATCAGCGCGACGCCTTCGGTCCAGCCCTTGATCACCTGGTCCAGGCCGAACTCGGCCGGCTGGCGACCATAGGAGCTGTCAAATACGGTGCCGTTGAGCAGCTTGCCTTCGTAGTTCACGCGCACCTTGCTGCTCGGCAGCGGGCGCTCGCCGCTACCCGGGCGGATGATCTGGTACTGCAGGCCAGACGGGGTGGTGACGACGCCCGGCTGGGTCTTGTTCTTGGCCAGGAACGCGTTGCCTTCCTCGCGGTTGGTCTGTGCGGCTGCGGCGGCCTTGGCCTGCATCTCGGCCTGCTTGCTGCCCATGAAGGCCTGGATGGTGGCGGTCGCGTCAGCTTCCGTCATCTTCGGCTGGCCCTTGCTCAGGCCTGTGCTGATCGCGTCAAACAGCGAGGCGACATCAATGTCGTCCTTCAGCTGTGCCAGCGACGGGCCGACCGAGTACGAACCGATCATCTGCGACACTTTGACGCGATCGACCTTCGGCGGCTGCGAACCCGGCGCCATGCCCGGCACCTGCTGGCCACTGCGGGCCATCACCACCTGGCGCAACGCGGCATCGGTGGCCTTGGCCTGTTCCTGGGTGATCTGCGGCTGCAGGCCTTCGAACGAACGCTCCACGGCAGTGCGCAGCGCGGCCACATCGATCTCATCGGCGATCGGGGTGAACGACTTGGCGACATCAAGGCCGATGGCGTAGCCGAGCTTCTGCTTGGGGGAATTCAAGGTTGCGGTCTCCTTGGCGGCTGCGGGGGCAGCCGGTTGTTGCGACAGAGCGACACCCGAAGTGCCCATCGCCAGAATCAGAACCGACGCCGCGGCGCCGCGCATTCCCATCTTCATTCGCTGCATTCCTGGAAGTGTCTGGGCGCCGACGTCGGCGCGAAAAGAAACATTGTCGCACGCATGCCGTCGATGTCGAGGCATCCGTGCCGGATATCAATGCGTGGCGGCTGCGGCCAGCGCCTTGTCGATGGCGGCGGTCAGCTGCGGATCGTCCGGCGTTACCTTGCTGGCGAACTGGGCAATGACCTTGCCATCGCGGCCGACCAGGTACTTGTGGAAGTTCCAGCCCGGCGCCACGCCGGTGGCCGCGGTCAGCCTCTGGTACAGCGGCGTCGCCTGTGCACCGACGACATGCACCTTCTCGAACATCGGGAACCTGACGCCATAGGTGAGCGTGCAGAAATCCTGGATCTGCTTTTCGTCACCGGGCTCCTGGCCCTTGAAATCGTTGGACGGGAAACCGAGCACGGCAAAGCCGCGGCCGGCATATCGCTTCTGCAGCGCCTCCAGGCCTTCGTACTGAGGGGTATAGCCGCACTTGCTTGCGGTATTGACCACCAGCAGTACCTGCCCGTGGTAGCGCTGCTGCAGGTTGACCTGCTGCTTGCTCGCGAGTGGGCGGTACTCCAGGTCCAGCAGATCGGCCGCCAGCACATGGGCGGAACCGGCCAGGCCGGCCACCAGCAGGGTCAGCAGGGACAGGCCGCGCAGGCGGCGCGGGATAACGGTCGGCAGGTGCATCGAGAGCGGTCCGCGGTAGCCATTCACAGGGCCGGCCGGTAGCGGCCGGGAATCGGCCGAACTATAGCACCGCCCCGCCCCCCCCCCCCCTTGTTGCGGCAAGCGCCTGCGGCTTTGCGCAGCGTGGCGTCTTTCCGCTGGCCTTACCAGCGACGGCGCAGTGATGACATAGCATGGACAACACTGAATGGCAGGCCGAACTGGACAAACCCCTACGTCAATTTTATTTCCCTTTCCAATCAAATGGATAAGCGGATATTTCAGCAATCTGACCACCCCTGCCATCAGTTGGGGACGGCAGGGGCTTGCACCCAGGCGTGCCGGTGTTATAGTTGCATACAACACCAGTCACCTGAGACAGGGGGAAGCCATGAACGCCCGCATCCGTCGCAACCTCACCGCACCCGCGGCCGCAGCTGTTTCGACCCTGATCGTGCTGGCCTGGCTGGCCACGCCCACCACCCCCGCCTCTCCCGATAGTGCGCAGGATGCAACCGCTGCACCGGCCGGGAACGCCGCTTCCTCCCCCTCTCCCCCGCGTCGGCTGCACAGCTCCCTGTCCATGCCGTATTTCTCGTTCGCCCAGCCGCTGACCCCACGGAGCTGAATATGAGCGACATCCAGTGGAGCGACGGCGCTCCCATCTACCGTCAATTGAAGGAGCGCGTGATCGCCATGATGCTCGACGGAATCCTGAAGCCGGGCGATGCCCTGCCTTCGGTGCGCCAGGTGGCCGCCGACTATCAACTCAACCCCATCACCGTTTCGCGCGCCTACCAGGAACTGGCCGATGAAGGCCTGGTCGAGAAGCGCCGCGGCCTGGGCATGTTCATGACCGAGCAGGCGGCCACGCAGCTGCGCAGCAGCGAGCGCGAGCGCTTCCTCAACGAAGAATGGCCCGCGGTGCTGGAGCGCATCCAGCGCCTGGGCCTGAGCCTCGACGAATTGCTGCCCCAGGGGAACGTCTGATGAACAGCACTGCAAGCGAACCCGTCATCACCGCGCGAGGCCTGCGCAAGGCCTACAGGACCACGGTAGCCCTCGACAACGCCAGCTTCAGCATTCCGAGCGGGCGCATCGTCGGCCTGATCGGTCCCAACGGCGCCGGCAAGACCACCGCACTGAAGGCCATCCTCGGCCTCACCTCGGTGGAAGGCGACCTGAGCGTGCTCGGCCGCGATCCGCGACTGCATCGCGACGAGCTGATGAATGACATCTGCTTCATCGCCGACGTCGCCGTGCTGCCGCGCTGGCTGAAGGTGCGCGAGGCGATCGACTTCGTCGCCGGCGTCCACCCGCGCTTCGACCGCGCCCGCTGCGAGCGCTTCCTGGCCAATACCAAGCTGCAACCGAAGCAGCGCGTGCGCGAACTGTCCAAGGGCATGATCGTGCAGCTGCACCTGGCGCTGGTGATGGCCATCGACGCCCGCATCCTGGTCCTGGACGAGCCCACTCTCGGCCTGGACATCCTCTATCGCAAGGAGTTCTACCAGCGCCTGCTGGAGGACTATTTCGACGAACAGAAGACCATCATCGTCACCACCCATCAGGTGGAAGAGATCGAGCACATCCTCAGCGACGTCATGTTCATCCGTGATGGCCGCATCGTGCTCGACGCGGACATGGACGATGTCGGCCAGCGCTACACCGAGCTGCTGGTCAACGCCGACCAGCTGGAGACCGCGCGTGCGCTGAAGCCGATCGACGAGCGCAGCCTGGCGTTCGGCAAGACCGTGATGCTGTTCGATGGCGTGCCGCGCACCCAGCTCTCCACCCTTGGCGAGACCCGCAGCCCGGGCCTGGCCGATCTGTTCGTCGCCATCATGAAGGGGACCTACGCATGAATGCCGTCAACCACCCCGTCAGCCCGATGGGCACCCTGCGCTGGCTGCTCAAGCGCGAGTACTGGGAGAACCGTGGCGGTTTCCTGTATGCACCGCTGATCGCCGGCCTGATCTCGCTGGTGATGAGCACCATCGGCATCGCCTTCGGCCTGTTCGCCCTGCACCGGGCCGCACGTGATGGTGGCCTGCACATCGACGGCGAAGACGTGAACATCAACGGCCTGGACCTGGCCCTGCTGACCCGCGACATCAGTGCCAAGGACCTGGCTGACCTTGGCAACGGCCTCGACCTGACCCTGGTGCTCAGCTCGGCCTGGCCGTTCCTGGTACTGGCCTTCGTGGTGTTTTTCTACTGCCTGGGTGCCCTGTACGACGACCGCCGCGACCGCAGCATCCTGTTCTGGAAGTCACTGCCGCTGTCGGATACCCAGACCGTGTTGTCCAAGGTGATCAGCGCACTGATCGTGGCCCCACTGATCGCGGTGATCGCCGGCATCATCACCATGTTCGGCTTCATGCTGGTGATCAGCATCGTCGCGCTGATGCACGGCGGCAGCCCGATGACCCTGATCTGGGGCCCGGCCAGCCCGCTGACCCTGGCCGCCGGCCACCTGGCCTGGATCCCGGTCTACGCCCTGTGGGCCCTGCCCACCGCCGGCTGGTTGCTGCTGTGCTCGGCCTGGGCCCGCAGCAAGCCGTTCCTGTGGGCGGTGATGCTGCCGCTGTTCGCCGGCGTCATCGTCAGCACCACCAAGGTGATGCCGCTGATCGGCCTGACCACGGGCTGGTTCTGGCAGAACATCGTTGGCCGGCTGCTGCTGGGCGGCGTACCGGGCACGGACCTGGTGTATCGCCTCAGCGCCGAGGAAGGCACGCGTCGCGACCTCGAATCGGTGGTCAGCCTGATGTCGCCGGCCTCGCAGCTGAAGTCACTGGCGATGCCGGAACTGTGGATCGGTGCTGCCGTCGGCGCCGTGTTCATCGTCCTTGCCATCCGTCTGCGCAAGCGCGCCGGCGAGATCTGATTCCATCCACCCGGAGGCACCACCCATGCGTTCCCTGCTCGCCTGTTCTGCGTTGTTGCTGTTGCCGCTGTCGGCGCTGGCCGCCGATGCTCCGAACTGCAAGTTCACCGCTGCCCGCGCGCTGAAGCTGGACGTGGCCGGTGCCAAAGCGGTGGTGTTCGAGGTCAACCAGCATGACCTGAAGGTGGTCGCCAGCCCCGGCGGCGGCCAGTTGGATGGCCGTGCCTGTGCGTCCAGCCAGGAATGGCTGGAGCAGCTGGTACTGGACCAGCGCAAGGTGGGCGACAAGCTGGTGGTGAGTCTGCGCCGCGAGGGCCGTGACAGCGGCATCAGCCTGGGCAGCAGCTATGCCTGGCTCGACATCCGTGGCAGCGTGCCGGACAACCTTCCGCTGCAGTTCAAGGTCGGCTCCGGCGATGCCAGCGTGGACAATGCACAATCGCTGAGCGTGGACGTCGGCTCCGGTGATGCCATCGTGCGTGGTACCCGCGGCAGCATCCACGCAGCGGTGGGTTCGGGCGACCTGGACATTGATGGCGGCAGTTCGCTGAACCTGCTTTCGCTGGGTTCCGGCGACGTCAAGGTGCGCAACATCGGTGGCGATGCGGTCACCGGCACTGTCGGTTCGGGTGACCTGAAGATCAGCGATGTCCGCGGCAACGCACGACTGGACACGGTCGGTTCCGGCGACATCGGGTTCAAGCGCGTGCAAGGCAACGTCGAGGTCGGTGTGGTCGGCTCGGGCGATGTTGATCTGTCCGACATCGGCGGCAATGTGCATGTGCGCAGCCACGGCTCGGGGGACATCCAGGTCGATGGCGTGCGCGGCAGCCTGACCGTCGACCACAGCGGCAGCGGCGATGTCGGCCACCGCAACGTCAGCGGCACCGTCACCCTGCCCCGTAAAAAGTAACCGCTACCTGACCGATCGAGGAAACTGCCATGAATCTGCTGCGCGTGCTGCCTGCCACCCTGCTGTGTCTGCCGCTGATCGCCTGCGGCGGCACGTCCTCCACGCCTGATACCACCGTCGGCAAAAGCGTGGCCGACGCGACCAGCGGGGTCGGCCAGACTGTCAAGGAGGCCATGGACGATGCCCGCAAGGACATCACTCAGGGCAACATCAAGATCTCGGCCGACAAGCAGCCGCGTGCCGAGATCACCCCGGATGGCCACCTGCTGATCGACGGCAAGGACGTGCCGGCCAACGAAACCCAGCGCCAACGGCTGCTGGAATATCGCGGCCACGTCGTCGCCATTGCAATGGACGGCATGGATGTCGGCCTGGCTGGCGCCAAGCTCGGCGCCAGCGCTGCCGGCGAAGCGCTGAAGGGCATTTTCAGCGGCGACAGCGAAGGCATCGAGAAGCGGATCAACGCCGAGGCCGAGAAGATCGAGGCCCAAGCCAAGCGCATCTGCAACCGCATGCCGGCGATGCTGGCCAGCCAGCAGGCACTGGCGCGTGAGCTGCCGGCGTTCAAGCCCTACGCAACGATGGACCAGAGTGACGTCGACGACTGCGGCAAGGACACCGTGGTCCAGCGCTAGGCCTGTGACAGATCAGCGCACCCGGCCGGCAGCGGCGCCCCGCTGCCGGCCGTAGCGTGCCGACCGGCTTACAATGGCGGCCCCGGACGCCCCCGAACCGAATGCCATGAAGAAGTTGTTCCTGCTGCTGGCCGCCCTGCTCTGCCTGGGCCTGGTCGGCTGTGACAAGGATTACCGCAACCACCGCGCCGAGCGCGGCAAGCCCAAGATTTCCGTCAGCGAAGGCATGGTGACCGTGCGTCGCCCGCCGGCACCGAACATCATCATCCTCGGCGATGGCACGATGAAGGTGGACGAGATCCAGATCCCGCTGGACGAAGGGCAGAAGCAGATGCTGCAGACGATGTTCGGCAGGCTGCAGGTGCTGCGCCAGAACACCCTGGTCGCCGCCCCGGCCGATCCCAACATGCAACCGGTGAAGATCCAGCCGCCGGAGGGCATGGAAGTGATCCCGGCGGACCTGGTCCAGCACATACCCGAGTTCAAGGATTACACCGACACGTTCGGCAACATCGTCGCCGACCGTCGCTGAAGCAGAAACGCCGCCCCAGGGCGGCGTTTCCTTTTGTAGAGCCGAGCCCATGCTCGGCTACTGCCCGGAATCTGAGCCGAGCATGGGCTCGGCTCTACAACCAGCAGATCAACCGCCGGCGCCACCACCGCCAGCCTGGATGCCACCTGCAGTCAGTGCGGTCGGATCCAGCAGGCGCCGCAATTCGGCCTCCTCCAGCCCGCTGTCTTCCAGCGCCACGTCCAGCACCGGGCGCTGTTCCTTGTAGGCACGCTTGGCAATCGCCGCAGCCTTCTCGTAGCCGATGATCGGATTCAGTGCGGTGACCAGGATCGGATTACGCGCCAGCGCCTCGGCCACGCGATCCTCACGCACCTTCAGCCCGGCGATCGCGCTGTCCGCCAACAGGGTCGACACGTTGGCGAGCAGGCCGATGCCATCGAGCAGGTTCACCGCGATCAGCGGCAGCGTGACGTTGAGCTGGAAGTTACCGGTCTGGCCAGCCACGGTGATCGCGGTGTGGTGGCCGATGACCTGCGCACAGGCCATCACGGTCGCTTCCGGAATCACCGGGTTGACCTTGCCCGGCATGATCGAGCTGCCCGGCTGCAGTGCCGGCAGTTCGATCTCGCCCAGCCCGGCCAGCGGACCGGCGTTCATCCAGCGAAGATCATTGGCGATCTTGATCAGCGCCACGGCCAGTGCATTGAGCTGGCCCGACAGTTCCACGGCATCATCCTGCGCGGCCAGGCCTTCGAACTTGTTCTCGGCGCTGTCGAACTTGAAACCGGTCTGTTGCTTCAGTGCCTTGGCCACCTGCGCGCCAAAACGCGGGTCGGCGTTGATGCCGGTGCCGATGGCGGTGCCACCCAGCGGCAGGCGGCGCACGCGCTTGAGACTGTCTTCGATGCGCTCCTGCGCCGAGGCCAGCTGTGCCGACCATGCGCCGAACTCCTGCTCGAAGGTCAGTGGCATCGCGTCCATCAGGTGGGTACGGCCGGTCTTGACCACCTTGCGCAGGCTGCGACCCTTCTTGTCGAGAGTCTTGCGCAGGTGCACCAGCGCCGGCAGCAGCTGTTCGTGCGTGGCCAGCACCGCCGACACCCGCAGCGCAGTCGGAATCACGTCGTTGGAGCTCTGCCCCTGGTTGACGTGGTCATTGGGATGCACGGTGGTCTTGCCCGCCTTGCCGGCACGGTTGGCCAGGGTGGCGATGACCTCATTGGCATTCATGTTCGACGACGTGCCCGAGCCGGTCTGGTAGACGTCGATCGGGAAGTGCGCGTCCCAGTTGCCGGCGGCCACTTCGGCAGCAGCGGCCTGGATGGCCTTGGCCACAGACTTCGGCAGATGTCCCAGCTCGGCGTTGACGCCGGCGGCGGCGCCCTTGACCAGGCCCAGGGCACGGATGAAACCGCGCGGCATGCGCTGGCCCGACACCGGGAAGTTCTGCACGGCACGCTGGGTCTGCGCGCCCCACAGGGCGTCGGCAGGCACCTGCAGCTCGCCCATGCTGTCGTGTTCGATTCTGAAACCCTTGCTTGCAGCTTTGCTCATTGCATCAACTCCGCACTACTTCAGTTGGGGAAAGGGAAGCGGCGGCTGACAGGGTGTCGCTTCCCGGGCTGGCGGCTGCGCCAACGATACTCCCTTGCCCGCAGCGTGGGATGACGAGGACGGGCCAGAACGTTCCGTCCGCAGGGCCGTGTTGTAGAGCCGAGCCCATGCTCGGCTTCCCGCAGGGCGCCGGATTCTCCGAAGCAGCCGAGCGTGGGCTCGGCTCTACAGGGCACGCCCCGCCGGCACGTCGTAGAATATCGGCCCCGCCGCTCGTCGCAGCCCTGCCGACATGTCCGATTCCGCCCTGCTCGCCCTGTCCCCGCTCGATGGCCGCTATGCCGGCAAGGTCGACGCCCTGCGCCCGATCTTCTCCGAGTACGGCCTGATCAAGGCCCGCATCACGGTCGAGGTGGAATGGCTGCTGGCCCTGGCCGCCGAACCGGGCATCGTCGAACTGGCGCCGTTCTCCGACGCCGCCGTCGCCCGCCTGCGCGACCTGGCCGCCCGCTTCAGCCCGGCCCAGGCCGCGCGCGTGAAGGAGATCGAGCGCACCACCAACCATGACGTCAAGGCGGTGGAGTACTTCATCAAGGAACAGCTGAAGGACGACGCCGAGCTGGCTCCGGCGCTGGAATTCGTGCATTTCGCCTGCACCAGCGAAGACATCAACAACCTCAGCTACGGACTGATGCTGGAACAGGCCCGCCGCGAGGTGCTGCTGCCGACCCTGGACGGCATCGCCAGCACCCTGCGCACCCTGGCCCACGCCCAGGCCGGCCAGCCGATGCTGTCGCGCACCCACGGCCAGACCGCCTCGCCGACCACGCTGGGCAAGGAGCTGGCCAACGTGGTCGCACGCCTGGAGCGCCAGCGCCGGCAGATCGCCGCGGTCGAACTGACCGGCAAGATCAACGGTGCGGTCGGCAACTACAACGCCCACATCGCCAGCTACCCGGACGTGGACTGGCCGGCCTTCGCCGAGCGCTTCGTGACCGGCCTGGGCCTGGTATTCAACCCGTACACCACGCAGATCGAGCCGCACGACAACATCGCCGAGATCGGCGATGCGGCGCGTCGCGTCAATATCATCCTGATCGACCTGGCCCGCGACATCTGGGGCTACATCTCGCTGGGCTACTTCAAGCAGCGCCTGAAGGAAGGCGAAGTCGGCTCGTCGACGATGCCGCACAAGGTCAATCCGATCGATTTCGAGAACGCGGAAGGCAACTTCGGTATCGCCAACGCGCTGTTCGAGCACTTCAGCGCGAAGCTGCCGATCAGCCGCTGGCAGCGTGACCTGACCGATTCCACCGTGCTGCGCGCACTGGGCACCGCGTTCGGCCACAGCCAGGTGGCGCTGGATTCGCTGGCCAAGGGCCTGGGCAAGCTGGAAGTGAACCCGCAGCGCCTGGATGCCGATCTGGACGCGGCCTGGGAAGTGCTGGCCGAGGCCGTGCAGACGGTGATGCGCCGCCACGGCCTGCCGAACCCGTATGAGCAGCTGAAGGCGCTGACCCGCGGCCAGGGCATCACGGCCGAGTCGATGCGTGCGTTCGTGCAGGGGCTGGAGCTGCCGGCGGATGCGAAGCAGCGTCTGCTGGACATGACCCCGGGCAGCTACACCGGTCTGGCCGAGGCGCTGGCGAAGAAGATCTAAGGGTTTGCTTGCGGCGGCGGCCGCGTGCGCTGCCTGCGGCAGGCAACATCAACGTCAAGAGCGGCTCTGGATTGCTGCTAGCTGGGCGGGGCAGGTTGGGTTCGCGGGGGACGCCGTGAATCCGTCCGTGGAGGCTTAGCCGCGCCATCCATGGCGCGGATACCCCCGCGAACCCAACCCGCCCCACCTCTGACAGTTGTCCGGTGACGGATCGAAGAGCGTTGGGTTGTCGGGACGGAATTTGAGAGAGGGACGCGGCTTCGCCGCGTCCCTCCTTGTTTGTGGGGGTTTTGTAGAGCCGAGCCCATGCTCGGCTGATTTTCGCGTGGGCAAAAGCAAGCCGAGCGTGGGCTCGGCTCTACAAGGGCATGAGCAAGCGCAGCGCGCGACCCGCTCTTGCCTTTGATTTTCTTCTTCCATTCCGTGGCGGGCCCCGCAGGAAACTGTCAGGGGCCGGGCGGGTGGACCGTGCAGGGGCGTTGGCGCCATGGATGGCGCCATCGAGCTTACAGGGACGTACTTGCAGCGTCCCCTGCATGGCCCACCCGCCCGGCCAAGCCCATGAAGCCGGTCGACTAACAGTCGACCCTACCAAGATGTCGCCACGAGGGGCTCCGCCGTTGGCCGGACACCCCGCGACAAACCACGGCACGTGCGCAATCCCCACGAACGTCGGACAATGCAACCCATGGCGGCCCGCCACGCCGCCCCTCCCGCTTTCCGCTGCAAGGATTCCCCCATGGCCGCCCGCAAGTCCTCCGCCCCCCTCATCGAAGTCACCGCCCGCCCCGGCCAGCCGCTGGGCATGGCGCCGGCCACCTTCCTGCGCGACTTCTGGCAGAAACGCCCGCTGCTGATCCGCAACGCCTTCCCCAACTTCCAGACCCCGGTGCAGCCGGAAGACCTGGCCGGGCTGGCCTGCGAGGAAGGCGTGCTGGCGCGCCTGATCGAGCACGACAAGACCCGGGACGGCTGGCGCGTGCGCACCGGCCCGTTCCAGGAAGACGTGTTCCCCGCCCTGCCCGACCACGACTGGACCCTGCTGGTGCAGGACGTGGACAAGTGGGATCCGGACGTGCGCGCCCTGATCGAGCACTTCAGCTTCCTGCCGCGTTGGCGCATGGATGACGTGATGATCAGCTTCGCCGCCACCGGCGGCTCGGTCGGCGCCCATGTCGACCAGTACGACGTGTTCCTGCTGCAGGCCCACGGCCACCGCCGCTGGCAGATCGACGCCAGCGAATCGATCAAGGGCAAGCAGCCACCGCTGGGCTTCCGCCCGGACGTGGAACTGAAGCTGCTGAAGGTATTCAAGCCGACCCACGACTGGGTGCTGGCGCCGGGCGACATGCTGTACCTGCCGCCGAACGTGCCGCACCACGGCGTCGCCGAGGATCCCTGCCTGACGTTCTCCTTCGGCATGCGCGCGCCGTCCTCGGCCGAACTGATCAGCGACTACCTCGACACCCTGATCGCCGATGCCGACGAGAACATCCGTTACCAGGATGCCGACCTCAAGGTGCCAGCCGACCCGAACGAAATCGACACGGTGGCGATGGCGCGGGTGATCACCGCGCTCAACGCCATCCGCATGAACGACCCGGACAAGCTGGGTGACTGGTTCGGTCGCTTCATCACCACCTACCGCGCCGCCGGCGAAGTGATGGCCCACCAGGCCGCGCCGGCTCCGGAGGAAGTGGTCCAGGCACTGGCCTCCGGCCTGCTGCTGCAGCGCCACCCGTGGGCACGCCTGGCCTGGCGCCGGGCCAAGCGCGGCGCCAGCCTGTACGTCAGCGGCCAGGACTTCGCGCTGCCGGTGAAGGACGCCCAGCGCCTGGCCGGCGCCGAGCAGCTCGACGCCGCCGCCTATCGCGGCCTGTCCGACAAGGGCCGGGCCGTGCTCCAGCAGCTGCTGGTCGGCGGCGTGTTCCAGCTGATCGATCCCAGCGAAATGTATGACGCTGAAGACGAGGACGACGGCGAAGACGCCGTGGTCCTCGGCGAAGTGGTCGAAGGCCGTGACCGCGTCGACGCGATCGACGCCGACGCGGTGTCCGACGATGTCCACTCCGTGACCGTGCACGACGACGGTATCGAGGTCATCGTCAACTTCGAGGACGACGACGAAGACGACAGCACGGGCCGGGCCTGAGCCCTCACCATGGTCCGGGTCCAGCAGGTCAGCCACGCCGACGCCCACGTTGCCATCCACGACGCGCGCCAACGCGTGTTCGTGCAGGAACAGGGCATCGCCGCGGAACTGGAACGCGATGCGCTGGACCCGGTCAGCGTCCATGTGCTGGCACTGGACAGTGACAACCAGCCGGTCGGCACCGGTCGGCTGGCCCCGGACGGCCGCATCGGCCGCATGGCCGTGCTGGCCAGCCATCGCAGCCACGGGGTCGGTGAGGCCCTGCTGGGGGCACTGGTCGAGGCCGGGCGCAGGCTCGGCCTGGCCGAGCTGCACCTGCACGCCCAACTGCCCGCCCGCGAATTCTATGCCCGCCAGGGCTTCCTGCCTGAAGGCGAGGTGTTCGAGGAGGCCGGCATCGGCCACCAGCAGATGCGCCGCCGGCTGGGCGCGACCAGCGCGATCGTCCGCCGCGCCGAGGCGGTGGCCATCACCACGGCCATCGTCCACCGCGCCCGCCGCCAGCTGTGGCTGCACAGCCGCCAGCTGGACCCGGGACTGCTCGACGCGGCGCCGGTGCAGGCCGCCCTGCGCCGCTTCGTCACCGCCCGCCACGACAAGCAGCTGCGGGTGATCGTGCACGATGCCGCTGCGATCGCCTCTGCCGGGGCACCGCTGCTGGCGCTGGCCCAGCGTCTGCCAAGCGTGATCCAGTTCCGCGAGGTCAGCGATCCGGTCGACCGCGCGCTGGTCTCGGCCTGCCTGCTCAACGATGCGGGCGACTTCTACTTTCGTCTGATCGGCCATCGCCTCGACGGCGAGGCCGGCGTCGCGCTGCCGGCACGTTCGCAGCCGTTCGGGCAGCAATTGCAGCGGGTCTGGGACCGTTCGCGCGATTGCAGCGAACTGCGCGCGCTCGGCATCTGAGCCGGCACCGCTGACCCAACCTGTCTGGAACCGGCACCAGCGGACGCGGGATACCTGTGGTGGTGCCCCTTCGTGTCCCGTTGGGGGTACAATTTGGCTGTTTGAACGCGCCCGCGCAGGGCTATTCATCTTCCTGCCGGGTCCTTCTGAAGCCATACCCCACAAAGCGAATCAACACCCTCCATCGTGGACAATCAACTGAAGCAGTTTGCGCAATCTTCGCAACTCGCCGGCGGCAACGCCTCCTATGTCGAGGACCTGTACGAGCAGTACCTGGTCTCCCCGGATAGTGTCGATCCCAAATGGAAAACCTACTTCGACGGCTTCAAGGGCCGGGAAGCAGGTGACATTCCGCACTCGGCCGTCATCTCCCACATCGCGGACGCGGCCAAGGATGCGCTGAAAGCTGGCACCGGCACCGGTGCGGGCGACGAGCGCGAGCGCAATGTCGGTCGTCTGATCACCGCCTACCGCTCGCGCGGCCACCTGGACGCCCGCCTCGATCCGCTGGGCTTGGCCGCGCCGGTCAACACCCCGGACCTGGGCCTGCCGTTCCACAGCCTGTCCGATGCCGACCTCAACAGTGAGTTCAGCACCGGCGGCGTCGGCGGCCAGCCGCGCATGAAGCTGCGCGACCTGCTCGCACGCCTGAAGGCGACCTACACCGGCTCGATCGGCGCGGAGTTCATGCACATCTCCGAGGTTGAGCAGCGCCAGTGGATCTACAAGAAGCTGGAAGCGGCCGGTGGCAACTACCAGCTGGACGCTGACACCCAGCGCCGCACCCTGGAGCGCCTGACCGCGGCCGAAGGCCTGGAGCGCTACCTGCACACCAAGTACGTCGGCCAGAAGCGCTTCTCGCTGGAAGGCGGCGACTCGCTGATCCCGATGATGGACACCATCATCCGCAGCGCCGGCAAGGATGGCGTCAAGGACGTGGTGATCGGCATGGCCCACCGCGGCCGCCTGAACGTGCTGGTCAACACCCTGGGCAAGAACCCCCGCAAGCTGTTCGACGAATTCGAAGGCAAGTTCGAACACGACGAGCACGCTTCGGCCGGCGACGTGAAGTACCACATGGGCTTCTCCGCCGACGTGGCCACCGACGGTGGCCCGGTGCACCTGGCACTGGCGTTCAACCCGTCGCACCTGGAAATCGCCGACCCGGTCGTGGCCGGTTCCGTGCGTTCGCGCCAGGAGCGCCGCAAGGACACCGCACGCAAGCAGGTCATGCCGATCCTGATCCACGGCGACGCGGCCTTCTCCGGCCAGGGCGTGGTCATGGAGCTGTTCCAGATGTCGCAGGCCCGCGGCTTCGCCGTCGGCGGCACCGTGCACATCGTGGTCAACAACCAGGTCGGCTTCACCACTTCCAACCCGCTGGATACGCGCTCCACGCGCTATGCCACCGACGTGGCGAAGATGATCGCCGCCCCGGTGCTGCACGTGAACGGCGATGATCCGGAAGCCGTCGTGTTCGCCGCGCAGCTGGCCTTCGAGTTCCGCCAGAAGTTCGCCAAGGACGTGGTCATCGACCTGATGTGCTACCGTCGTTGGGGCCACAACGAGGCCGACGAGCCGGCGATCACCCAGCCGCTGATGTACCAGGTGATCCGCAAGCACCCGACCACCCGCGAGATGTATGCCGAGCAGCTGGAAAAGGCGGGCGTGATCGCCGCCGGTGCCGGCAAGGCCATGGTCGATGCCTACCGCGAGAAGCTGGACGCGGGTGAAGTGACCACCGAGCTGGCCAAGGTCGAGAAGACCCCGCCGAGCAGCCCGCTGTTCGTCGATTGGCCGAAGCTGCTGGAAGGCAAGCTGTCCGATCCGGTCTCGACCAAGGTCGAGAAGAACAAGCTGGTCGAGCTGGCCAAGCTGATCAACACCATCCCGGACGAAGTGCAGCTGCACTCGCGCGTGGCCAAGGTCTACGACGACCGCCGCAAGATGGCCGCCGGCGAGATTCCGGGCGACTGGGGCTTTGCCGAGAACCTGGCCTACGCCACCCTGCTCGACGAAGGCCACGCACTGCGCCTGGTCGGCCAGGACGTCGGCCGCGGTACGTTCACGCACCGCCACGCGATCCTGCACGACCAGAAGACCGACAACTACTACATGCCGCTGCGGCAGCTGGTGGATTCGCCGGAGAAGGCCACCGTCATCGACTCGCTGCTGAGCGAAGAAGCGGTGATGGCCTACGAGTACGGTTTCTCCACCACCGATCCGAACACGCTGTGCATCTGGGAAGGCCAGTTCGGCGACTTCGCCAACGGTGCCCAGGTGGTGATCGACCAGTTCATCGCCGCCGGTGAAGCCAAGTGGGGCCGCATTTCCGGCCTGACCCTGCTGCTGCCGCATGGCTATGAAGGACAAGGCCCGGAACACAGCTCGGCGCGCCTGGAGCGCTTCCTGCAGCTGTGCGCCCTGGAGAACATGCTGGTTGTGGTGCCGTCGACCCCGGCGCAGGCCTTCCACATGCTGCGTCGCCAGCTGCACATGACCACCCGCAAGCCGCTGGTGGTGATGTCGCCGAAGTCGCTGCTGCGCCACAAGCTGGCCGTGTCGACCCTGGACGAACTGGCCAATGGCGAGTTCCAGCACCTGATCGGCGACGCCAATGCCGATGCCAAGAAGGTCAAGCGCGTGGTGCTGTGCTCGGGCAAGGTCTACTACGACCTGCTGGAAGACCAGACCAAGCGTGGCCAGGACGACGTGGCGATCATCCGCGTGGAGCAGCTGTATCCGTTCCCGCGTGCGCTGCTGGCTGCCGAGCTGAAGAAGTACGGCAAGGCCACCGACGTGGTGTGGACGCAGGAAGAACCGCAGAACCAGGGCGCGTGGTACCAGATCCGCCACCACCTGCAGTTCTGCCTGGCCGATGGCCAGAACCTGCACTACGCCGGTCGCGCACGTTCGGCGTCGCCGGCTGCCGGTCACATGGCTGACCACGTCCGCGAGCAGCAGCAGCTGATTGCCGACGCACTGGTCAACCCGTTCAACGACACGTTCGCTGAATAATCCTCCCCCTATTTAGAAGACAAACCAGGAAGCTCCCGCAATGGCCACCGAAGTCAAAGCCCCGGTACTGCCCGAATCCGTCGCCGACGGCACCATCGCCACCTGGCACAAGAAGGTGGGCGACGCCGTCAAGCGCGACGAAAACCTGCTTGACCTGGAGACCGACAAGGTCGTGCTGGAAGTGCCGTCGCCGGTTGACGGCGTGCTGAAGGAAATCAAGTTCAAGGAAGGCGATACCGTGACCTCCAGCCAGGTCGTGGCGATCATCGAAGAAGGCGCCGTGGCTGCGGCTCCGGCCCCGGCCGCTGAAGAGAAGAAAGCTGAAGCCGCACCGGCCGCCGCTGCTCCGGCCGCTGCCGCCGCTCCGGCTCCGGCTGCCAAGTCGGCCGCCGACACCCTGCCGCCGGGCGCCCGCTTCACCGCCATCACCGAAGGCGTGAACCCGGCCGACGTCGACGGCACCGGCCGTCGTGGTGCAGTGACCAAGGAAGACATCGTCAACTTCGCCCGCAACGGCGGCGCCGGCAAGGCCGGTGGCGCACGTCCGGAAGAACGCGTGCCGATGACCCGCATCCGCAAGCGCATCGCCGAGCGCCTGATGGAGTCGAAGAACTCCACCGCCATGCTGACCACCTTCAACGAAGTCGACCTGTCCAAGGTGTCGGCGGCGCGCAAGGAGCTGCAGGACGAGTTCGTCAAGGCCCACGGCATCAAGCTGGGCTTCATGAGCTTCTTCGTGAAGGCCGCTGCCAACGCGCTGCAGCGCTTCCCGCTGGTCAACGCCTCGATCGACGGCGACGACATCATCTACCACGGCTACTCGGACATCTCGATCGCCGTGTCGACCGAGAAGGGCCTGGTCACGCCGGTCCTGCGCAACGTCGAGCGCATGTCGTTCGCCGACATCGAGAAGACCATCGCCGACTACGCCAAGAAGGCACGTGACGGCAAGCTGGGCCTGGAAGAACTGCAGGGCGGCACCTTCACCGTGACCAACGGCGGCACCTTCGGTTCGCTGCTGTCGACCCCGATCATCAACCCGCCGCAGAGCGCCATCCTGGGCATGCACGCCATCAAGGAGCGTCCGATCGCCCAGAACGGCCAGGTCGTGATCGCGCCGATGATGTACCTGGCGCTGTCCTACGACCACCGCATCATCGACGGCAAGGACTCGGTGCAGTTCCTGGTGGACATCAAGAACCAGCTGGAAAACCCGGGCCGCATGCTGTTCGGCCTGTAAGAAACCTCCCGCCCCTCCGCGCCTGCGCGGAGGGGTTCTGGTAATGCATCAAGGAATAATTCAATGGCTGAACAATTCGACGTCGTCGTCATCGGTGCCGGCCCGGCCGGTTACCACGCTGCCATCCGCGCGGCCCAGCTGGGCCTGAAGACCGCCTGCATCGACGCAGCCCTGGGCAAGGACGGCAAGCCGGCCCTCGGCGGCACCTGCCTGCGCGTGGGCTGCATCCCGTCCAAGGCGCTGCTGGATTCCTCGCGCCAGTTCTGGAACATGGGCCACATCTTTGGCGACCACGGCATCAGCTTCAAGGATGCCAAGATCGACGTCGAGGCGATGATTGGCCGCAAGGACAAGATCGTCAAGCAGTTCACCGGCGGCATCGGCATGCTGTTCAAGGCCAACAAGGTCGCCGCCTACTACGGCTTCGGCCAGCTGCAGCCGGGCAACGTGGTCAAGGTGAAGCAGCACGACGGTTCGGAAGTCGAGCTGAAGGGCACCAACGTCATCATCGCGGCCGGTTCGGATTCGATCGAACTGCCGTTCGCCAAGTTCGACGGCGAAACCATCGTCGACAACGTCGGCGGCCTGGACTTCACCGAAGTGCCGAACCGCCTGGCGGTGATCGGTGCCGGCGTGATCGGCCTGGAACTGGGCAGCGTGTGGAAGCGCCTGGGCGCTGAAGTCACCATCCTTGAGGCCATGCCGGAGTTCCTGGCGGCTGCCGACGCCGAAGTGGCCAAGGCCGCTGCCAAGGAATTCAAGAAGCAGGGCCTGGACATCAAGCTCAATGCCAAGGTTTCCAAGACCGAGATCACCGGCAAGGGCAAGAAGAAGGAAGTCATCGTCACCTACACCGACGCGGAAGGCGAAAAGACCCTGACCGTGGACAAGCTGCTGGTGGCCGTCGGCCGTCGCGCCGCCACCAAGGGCCTGCTGGCCGAAGGCACCGGCGTCAAGGTCAACGAGCGCGGCCAGATCGAAGTCGACGCGCACTGCCACACCGGCGTCAACGGCGTGTGGGCGGTCGGCGACTGCGTGCGCGGCCCGATGCTGGCGCACAAGGGCTTCGAGGAAGGCATCGCGGTGGCTGAGCTGATCGCCGGCCTGCCGGGCCACGTCAACTTCGACACCATCCCGTGGGTCATCTACACCGAGCCGGAACTGGCGTGGGTCGGCAAGACCGAAGCCCAGCTGAAGGCCGAAGGCATTCCGTACAAGTCCGGCAGCTTCCCGTTCGCCGCCAACGGCCGTGCCGTGGCGATGATCGAGCCGGCCGGCTTCGTGAAGATCCTGGCCCATGCCGAAACCGATCGCATCCTCGGCATGCACCTGGTTGGCGCCAACGTCTCCGAACTGGTGCACGAAGGCGTGCTGACCATGGAGTTCAGCGGCTCGGCCGATGACCTGGCCCGCATCTGCCACGCCCACCCGTCGCTGTCGGAAGTGATCCACGACGCCGCGATGGCGGTCAGCAAGCGCGCCATCCACAAAGCGAACTGATCGTCCGGTAGTGCTGGCCGCTGGCCAGCATCACCCGGATATGAAAAACCCCGCCTCGGCGGGGTTTTTTGTTGCCCGTTTCCCTGTAGCGCCGAGCCCACGCTCGGCTGCCCTGCAGAGGCCGCCGAGCATTGGGTTCGGCGTTACACCTTTCCAGCCGGCTTCTTCGGTGGATCCTCACAGACCCGATGCTGCACCACCGTCTCGCCGACCTTCCATTCCTTGGTGACCCGGCAGCGCTCCCTGGCCTCGGGTACCACCAGAGGCTTCGCCCCCGCAGCATTCGCTTCGTCGGCACCGGCTGCCTGCTGGCGCTCCAGCCACACCGAAGGCGGTGCTGGAGGTGCGGCCAGTACCGGGCCCGCCAACAGGGCCAGACCGACCAGCGCCACTGCCCTCATGCGGGCACCGCCCGGCCACCGAGCATGCGCGCCGGCAGCATGAACAGCGCGCGCAGGAAGGCGAACAGCGCCGAGAAGGTGATGCCGACCAGTCGGAACGGCAGGCTCAGCAGCCACACGAACGGCCAGGCGATCAGGGCGAGGATCGCCAGCGGCCAGCAGAGTACGAACAGCAGGCACCACACACCGAGCGCGAACAGGGTCTTCATCACGGCCTCCTTGGGGCGGCACCCTGCCGCCTGCGGACACCTTGGCGCCCTGCCCTGGCGCCGGCAAACGGTTTGCGACGAAACCGGGCTGGCGGCGATGAAACCGATCCAGCGCAGTGCAACGCCACGCCCACGCCCGGCTGCGCTTCGAGGCGACCGCATGGAACCCGCGCTGACAGCGGCTCCTGCCGGTGCCTTGGCTCTCAGCGCCCGGTGGTGGTTGCCGGCCAGCGGCCGGCATGACCGTTACTCGAACGAACCGACCGAATCGTGGGCCAGGTTGTCGAAGCGGGTGTACTCACCGAAGAACTTCAGCTTGCACGAGCCAGTCGGGCCACCACGGTGCTTGCCGATGATGATTTCGGCCAGGCCCTTGTCCGGCGAGTTTTCCTTGTTGTAGTAGTCGTCGCGGTAGATGAACACGATCATGTCCGCGTCCTGCTCGATTGCGCCCGATTCACGAAGGTCGGCCATCACCGGGCGCTTGTCGGTACGCGTTTCCAGCGAGCGGTTGAGCTGCGACAGCGCGATCACCGGCACGTTCAGTTCCTTGGCCAGTCCCTTCAGCGAACGCGAGATTTCCGAGATTTCGGTCGCGCGGTTCTCGCTGTTGCCCGGCACGCTCATCAGCTGCAGGTAGTCGATCACCACCAGGCCCAGGTCATGCTCGCGCTTGAGGCGGCGGCACTTGGAACGCAGCACTTCAGGCGACACGCCCGGCGTGTCGTCGATGAAGATCTTGGTCTCCTTCAGCATCTTGATCGCGCTGGTGACGCGGCTCCAGTCCTCGTCTTCCAGCTGGCCGGTACGCAGGCGCTGCGCGTTGATGCGTCCATTGGAGGAAATCAGGCGCATCGCCAGCTGCGATGCCGACATTTCCATCGAGAACACCGCCACGCCCTTCTTCGACTTGATGGCCGCGTACTCGGCGATGTTCAGCGCGAAGGTGGTCTTGCCCATTGCCGGGCGCGCCGCGAGAATGATCAGGTCGGTCGGCTGCAGTCCGGCGGTCATCGCATCGAACTCGTTGTAACCGGTCGGCAGGCCGGTGATGTTGCCGCCGTTCTCGAAGCGGTTGCGCAGCTCCTCGAAGGCATCCTTCAGTGCACCGGGCATGGCCACGAAATCGGTACGGCCACGCGCACCCTGTTCGGCGATTGCAAACACGCTCTTTTCCGCCGAGGCCAGCAGCTCGCTGCTGTCACGCCCCTCCGGCTGGAAACCGTCGTTGACGATGTCGGTGCCGACCTGGATCAGCTGCCGCAGCACTGCCTTGTCGCGCACGATCTCGGCGTAGGCCACGATGTTGGCAGCTGACGGCGTGGTACTGGCCAGTTCGATCAGGTAGGCGCCGTCCCCCACCAGTTCCATCTTGCCCTGCGATTCAAACCACTCGCCCAGCGTTACCGCATCAAACGGCCGTTCGCGCTCGGACAGCTCGCGGATCGCACGATAGATCATCTGGTGATCGCGACGATAGAAGTCGCTTTCGGTCAGCTGGTCGTTGACACGGTCATACGCCTCGGGCGCCAGCATCAGGCCACCCAGCACCGCCTGCTCGGCTTCCACCGAATGGGGCGGTACCCGCAACTGGTCGATGCGCGACTCGTCGCGATCGCGATCGAAGCCATCACCGCGCTCTCTGCGGTTGGAACGGAAGCCGGGACGAGCGGACATGCTGCGGTGTTTCCTGCAAAAGTGGGCCAGACGAGTGTAGGCATGTGCCGACCCCGGCAGCCATGGACAAACCTGTGGATAAGCCGTGGGAAAACGGGGGATATCCGCCGGTACCTGGCCAGACTGGCGTGAGAGCGTCGCACTGCCTGCGACGGACGCCGTTGCGGCGCCCGAGCGGGACATTATCGCAGATCAACGCCCCGGGGTCGGATCCCCTTCGACGCAGGGGACTCTGACCCCGCAGGCGTCAATCGCCCTTGACGTGCACTGCGATCAACGCCAGGAACCGGTCCACGTAGCCCTGCAGGAACTTCTGCGTGCCTTCGTTGTGGATCGTGCCGTCGGCATCGATCAGGCCGTCCTTGAAGTGGATGAATGCCTCGGGCTGGCCCAGCACATGCATGTCCAGGAAGGCCAGGCTGTTGCGCAGGTGCTGCTGGGCCACGGCGGTACCGATCTGGCCGATGGAGGCGCCGATCACCGCCGCCGGCTTGCCGGCAAACGCACTGTCACCGTACGGGCGCGATCCGATATCGATGGCGTTCTTGAGCACGCCAGGCACCGACCGGTTGTACTCGGGTGTCACGAACAGCACCGCGTCGGCGGCGCGCACCTGGTCCTTCAGCCGGGTGCCCTGCGGCGGATAATCGGCGTCGAAATCCTGGTCGTACAACGGTAGATCGCCGATCTGCACGTACTGGAAGCGCGCGCGATCACCGGCGAGCTTCTCCAGCGCATGAGCCAGCTTGCGGTTGCAGGAATCCTTGCGCAGGCTGCCAACGAACACGGCGATGGTGGGGACGGACATCGGGACATACTCCTCACGGTGCGGGAGGCCCAGCCTAGTCGCCAGGCCCGTGCCATCCAGTGAAGATCAGCCGCCGGTCACGCCGGTCCGCGCCTGCCGCCAATGCGCCTGCCAAGCCTGGAACATCAGCACGTTCCACAGGTGGGTATGCCACTTGCGCTGCCCCCCCAGGAACTGCTGCCACAGCGGCTGCACCGCCGCCGCCGACAGCACGCCCTCACGCTCCAGCCGCGCCGGCTGCAGCAGGTCCTCGGCCCAGGGCCGCAGGTCGCCCTTCAACCAGTCACTGACCGGTGCGCCAAAACCGCGCTTGGGACGGTGCACCATTGAATGCGGCACGTAACGGCCCAGCACGCTCTTGAGCAGCACCTTGCTGGTCGTCTCACTGCGCTTGAAGCCCAGCGGCAGCGACCAGGCGAACTCGGCCACGCGCCAGTCCAGCAATGGCGCGCGTGCCTCCAGGCTGACCGCCATCGAGGTCCGGTCGACCTTGCATAACAGGTCGTCCGGCAGGTAGGTCACGAAATCGGCCAGCATCATCGCGTCGGCCGATGTGCCCGCGCCATGCAGCGGATCGGCCAAGTCGTAGAAGCTGCCGGCGGCCTGCGCGCCGGGCACCGCCGCGGCCGGGTCGCGCCAGCGCGAGATGCGGTTGCGGTAGACGTCGCCGATGCCACGTGCGCCGGTCTCGGCCAGCAGCGCGGCCAGGCCACCGGTCCGCGAGGCCTCGCCCTGCTGCTGCGAGCGTGCGCCCATCCACCGCCGCAGCGGCCCCGGCACGCGTCCGAGCATCTGCCAGTTGCGCAGCGCGCGTACATACCGGGTGTAGCCGAAGAACAGCTCGTCGCCACCGTCGCCGGACAGCGCGACGGTCACGCCCTGCCGCGCCAGCCGTGCGACCAGCGCGGTCGGCACCTGCGACGCATCGGCAAAAGGTTCATCGAACATCGCCGGCAACTGCGGCACCACCGCCAGCGCGTCGGCGCCACTGACGTACAACTCGGTGTGATCACAGCCGAGGTGAGCCGCCAGCTCCCTGGCCAGCGGTGCTTCGTCATGTCCCGAGTCGGTGAAGCCGATACTGAAACTATGCACCGGCTGTCCGCTCTGCGCCTGCATCAGCGCCGCCACCAGCGACGAGTCCGTGCCGCCGGACAGGAATACGCCGACCGGCACGTCGGCCACCATGCGCAGCGCCACCGCATCGCGCAGCAGCGTGTCCAGCTGTTCCTCGGCCTCCTCGATGCGGCCCTGGAACGGGGCAGCCAACGCCGCCTGCATGCGTGCGCGCGCATCCCAGTACGGGCGCTGCGCCTGCTCCGGGCGGTGTGCCGCGGCGCCTGCGGCCACAGCCGCTGCATCCAGCCGCAGCACCCGGCCCGGCATCAGCTTGTAGCAGCGCTGGTGGATGCTGTGCGGCGCCGGGATGTAATCCAGCCGCAGCAGCAAGGTGAGCGCATCGCGGTCGATGTCGTTGTCGAACGCCGGGTGTTGCCAGAGCGCCTTCAGTTCCGAACCGAACACCAGCGTGTCGCCGGCCCAGCCGTAGTACAGCGGCTTCTTGCCGACGCGGTCGCGGGCCAGCCACAGGCAACGATCCTGGCGGTCCCACAGCGCGATGGCGAACATGCCGTTGCAGCGCTGCAGGGTATCTTCCACGCCCCACTGCAGGATCGCCGCCAGCAGTACTTCGGTGTCGGAATGGCCGCGGAAGGTGTGCCCCAGCGGCTCCAGCTGTTCACGCAGGGCCGCGAAATTGTAGACCTCGCCGTTGTAGGCCATCACGTAGCGGCCGTCCGCCGAGGCCATCGGCTGGTGGCCCAGCGGGGACAGGTCAAGGATGCTCAGGCGCCGATGCGCCAGCGCGATGCCCGCCTCGGCATCGACCCAGCTGCCGCCATCATCCGGCCCGCGATGGTGCAGCGCCTGGCCCATGGCCAGCGCCTGCGCCTGCAGCGCCTCGGCCGACGCCAGCGGCGCCGGCAACAACATTCCCGCCAATCCACACATGCATCAGGGTTCCTGCGCCAGGTCGAGGGCGGCGCCAATCACCGCATTGTCGCTTGGAAGCCCGAACATTGCTGCCCCTGCCAGTGGCGTGTAGGTGTCGGCGCCACAGACGCGGCGCAGCGGCAGGTGACCAAAGCCGGCCTCGACCAGCGCCGTGACCACGCCCTCACCCACTCCGCCGCTGTGGCGGCCTTCGTCCAGCACCAGCACCCGCCGCGCGCTCGCGGCCTGGGCCGCGATGAAGCCGGCGTCCAACGGTACCAGCCAGCGCAGGTCGACCACCCGCACCTGCCAGCCCAGCTGCTGCTCGATCGCCCGCGCCGCGCGCAACGCCATCGGCACGCCATTGCCATAGGTGTAGATCACCAGGTCTCCGGCCTCCGGTGCATAGACCCGGCCCTCGCCCGGCACCAGCGCCTGGCCCTGTGCCGGGTAGTCGAACAGCCACTGGCCATCCCCCGCTTCGTGCAGGTCCTTGCTCATGTACAGCGCGATCGGCTCCAGGAACACCGCCACGCGCCCATCCACCCGCGCCAGTGCAGCCAGCGTGCGCAGCATCATCACCGCATCGTCGCCGCGCGAGGGGCAGCCGACCACCAGCCCGGGGATGTCGCGCAACGCGGTGATCGAGTTGTCGTTGTGGAAGTGCCCGCCGAAACCCTTCTGGTAGCCCAGCCCGGCCACCCGTACCAGCATCGGGTTGCGGTACTGGTCGTTGGAGAAGAACTGCAGCGAACAGGCTTCACCACGCAGCTGGTCGATGGCGTTGTGCAGGTAGGCCAGGTACTGGATCTCCGGAACCGGCAGCATGCCCAGGTTGGCCAGGCCCTGCGCCATGCCCAGGATCATGGTTTCATCCAGCAGCGTGTTGAACACCCGGCGTGGGCCGAAGCGGCGCAGCAGATCCTTGGTGACGGTGTACACACCGCCCTTCTGAGCCACGTCCTCGCCGAACAGCAGGCTCTGCGGATACTTCGCAAGCAGTTCCAGCAGGCCGTGGTTGATCTGGATCGCAAGGTGCCGTGGCGCCTGTCGTTCCGGCAAGGCCTCGGCACCGCCATAGAGTGCCTCGCGCGCTTCGTCGGCGACCTCGCGCCGGGCTTCGGCCTGCACCGCCGCGGGCGTATAGGGTGCCAATGGCGCCATGACCTCCTGCAGCGACTGCAGCTTCGCACGGCCTTCGGCATCGGCAGCGGCGGCCATGCAGCGCGCGCGCATCGTCTCGTAGGCCACTTCGATGGCGGCTGCATCCATCCAGCCCGATTCCAGCGCGATCTGCGCCGAGCGCAACAGCGGATCCTGCGCCTCGGCCGCGCACAATTCCGGCAATGCACGCCATTCCACCTCGAAGTCGGTGCCGGCGTGGCCCATCAGGCGCGTGGTGTGCAGATGCAGGAAGGTCGGTCGCCGCGTCCGCCGGCAGTGGTCCGCTGCGGCCTGCACCTGGGCGTGCCCGGTGGCCAGGTCGAGGCCATCGGCAAAGAAGTAGTCCAGCCCTGGCTGGTGGCTGAAGCGCTCGGCAATCCAGCCGTCCGGCGTCTTCACCGAGATGCCCAGCCCGTTGTCCTCGCAGACGAACAGGATTGGCGCCGGCAGTTTCTGGTAGGCCGCCCACATCGCGGTGTTGAATGCGGTCTGCGCAGTGGCATGGTTGGCCGAGGCGTCGCCGAACGAGCACAGCACGATGCTGTCGGCCGGAATGGGAAGCGCATGGCCCAGCCGCTTGCCACTCTCGATGGCCAGCGCGGTGCCCAGCGCTTTCGGCAGGTGCGAAGCGATCGTCGAGGTCTGCGGCAATACCCACAATGGCTTGCTGCCCCACACCTTGTGCCGGCCGCCACTGGCCGGGTCATCGGCGCTGGCCGCGAATGAAAGCGCCGCATCGCGCAACGGGTCGATGCCCGGCACCTGGCGCGAGCGCTCGACCATGAAGGCGCCGGAGCGATAGTGCAGGAATGCGGGGTCGGTATGTCGGCAGGCCCGCGCCAGCAGCGCGTTGCCTTCATGGCCGGACGACCCGATGGTATAGAAGACCTTGTTCTGCACGCGCAATACGCGCGCCATCAGGTCCAGCTGGCGGCTGGCCAGCTGGGAATCGAACAGCTCACCGAAGGCCGCAGCGCTGAGCGTGCTGCCCGGCAGGATCGGCGCGTCCGGCGCAGGACGTGCGCGCGGTGCGCCTCGCCAGCCACGCACCGCGTCGAGGAAATTGGCGTCGCATACTTCGGCGCGGTTGAGCACGCGCATGCGCGCAGGAATCGGATCTGGAACCACAGCAAACATCGAACACCCTCCGTGTCGTTGTTGCATTCCACCCGGCAACGCCGGGCGCTACCCTGTGGGATCAGGCAGCCTCGAAGCGCGCGCGCACCTCGGCGGTCACCGCTGGCATCGCCACGAAGCGCGGCTGCGCGCGCACGCGCTGCAGCCAGGCGCGCACTTCCGGGAAGGGCGCCAGGCTGATGCCGCCCTCGCCTGCCACGTCGGTATAGGCGAACAGCGCAATGTCGGCGATACCGTATGCTCTGCCGGTGAACCACTGCGCTTCGCGCAGGTGCTGCTCCATCACTGCCAGCGCGGTGGCGGCACGCTCGTGCAGGCGTGGCAGTTCAGCACGGCGCGGTGAATCGGGCGGTGTCCAGCCGCGGATGAAGCGCGCTACCGCCACGCATGGCTCGTGCGTGTACTGCTCGAAGAACATCCAGCTCAATGCCTGCGCACGTTCCCAACCGTCAGTGGGCAGGTAGGGCGTCCCTTCGGCCAACCAGAACAGGATCGCATTGGATTCAGTCAACACGCGACCATCGTCGCGGACGATCAACGGCACCTTGGCGTTGGGATTGAGCGCGAGGAACTCGGCGGTGTGGGTCTGGCCATGGGCACTGTCCACTTCCACCCAGCGGTAGCGGCTGCCGAGCTGCTCCAGCAGCAGGCGGACCTTGTGGCAATTGCCGGACACCGACATGCCATGCACCGTCAACGGGACGCGCTCTTCCACCATTGCCTGATTCCTCGGATCCGGCCGGCGGCCAGCTGCACGCAGTCTGGCAAGCCCGCCGGTGAATGCCAAGCGCGGATGCAGCATGCGGACAATCTGTAGAGCCGAGCCCATGCTCGGCTGCTGTGCGCCAAATGCAGCCGAGCATGGGCTCGGCTCTACAACGGCGAACGGCGCTGGCGCCATTGTTCGCGCGACTGGCCCCAGATCTGCATCGGCTTGTCGTTGTACGGCGGCGGCAATTCACCCATGCGCAGCAGCGTGCTGCCGAGCTTGCGCGCGACCGCCCTCGAGTTGTCGTTGTTCTCGGCGATGGTGTGGATCACCTCGTCCCAGCCCAGCGTGTCGAATGCCCAGTCGATGGCGGCAACCGCCGCTTCCGGTGCATAGCCCCGGCCCCAGCTCGCATGCCGAATACCCCAGCCGACCTCGGTTCCAGGCCAGTCCTGCGGCTGCCACGGTCCCATCCGGCCGATCCAGTCACCGCTGGATTTCTCGATCACGCTGAACATCGAGAAGCCGAACAGCTGCCAGGCACCGGCCAGGCTGCAGAAGCCGCGCCATGCCACCGAGGGCGGTTGAACACCCCCCAGGGTGCGCATCGTTTCCTCGTCGGCACAGAATGCCAGGTACGGTTCGTAGTCCTCGCGCAGCAGCGGGCGCAGGATCAGCCGCTCGGTTTCCAGGCGCAGGTCGAAGATGCTCATGCCGACTCCTTGTCGAAGGGGGCGTCCATCATGGTCGATTCCCTTTGCCCACGGATGAATGCCCGTGCGCACAACGAAACGGGCCGGCATGAGCCGGCCCGTCGGGTGCAGCAGGGTGTTCTGGATTACTGGCGCGTGGCCGCAGTGGCGCCGGCAGCAGCGGTCTGCGTGACCAGCTGGCCATCGACCACCGGCAGGCGATCGCTGGCCGGCTTGTAGTCCATGCGCACGGTCTTCTCGGCGCCATCATAGCGATAGGTCACGTTGTAGCCCTTCACCACATCATTGGTACCCATGGCGATGCGGCTGCCCGGCTTGCTGGCCATGCGCATGGTGCCGGTGGTGCCGTCCTCGTTGCGATAGGTCACGTTGTAACCGGTGACGCGGCTCGACTCGGACGTTGCGGTTTCGGTGTGGCACTGGCGCTCGGTACGATTGACCACGCGACCGCCCACATGGCGCTTGTCGATCTGGTTGCCGATGAAGCCACCGGCCACCGCACCGGCTGCGGTCGCGGCCTTCTTGCCGTTGCCGCCACCGACCTGGTTGCCGAGCAGGCCACCCACCACCGCGCCGACCACGGTACCGCCAACGTTGCCATCACGCTCTGGCAGGCGTTCCTGCACCGTCACGTCCTGGCAGACCTCGTGCGGGGTCTGGGTGGTGGAGGTCTCGCGCACCGGATCGGTGCCGATCACGGTGGCATAGGCCTTCTGCTTCTCGGTGATCGGGTCGACCTTCAGCACATCGGCATATTCCAGCCCGCGCGGCGCCGACGGGTCGAGCTTGTCACCACGTACGCCATCGTCTGTGGCGTTGCCATCGACCAGGCGCGACTCGCCATTGGGGGTTGCGGCGCTGATGGAGTCGGGCGAGCGGTCGCCACTCTTCATGAAGGCGGCGGTGGCGATGCCACCAACCAGCAGCGCGCCCGCTGCGACCAGGACAGTTGTAGTTGTGCTTTTCATGACCTGCTCCTTGCGGACCATCCGCAACGTTCTCGGGACAGATTGCAGCATGCGCTGCCTGAACGGAATCTCCACATTTCCTGCTCATTCCTGTAACCCATTCAGCATCGGGAAATGCAGGGCCCGTGATAGCGTTTGCATATTCCCCACGAGGATCCCCGCCATGGCCAACCCGATGCTGCTGCCAGTACTGCAGTGGGCGCGCCGGCTGCGCTACCCCACCCTGTTCAAGCTCACCGCCGGTCTGTTCGTGCTGACGCTGTTCATCCCGGACCCGATCCCGTTCATCGATGAGCTGGTGCTGGGCTTCGGCACGCTGCTGCTGGCCAACTGGAAGAGCCGCAATGCCACCACGCCACCGCCGCTGGAACAGCGTTGAGCGTGCTGATCGACAGCCACTGTCATCTCGACGCGAGCGCGTTCGACCCTGACCGTGCCGCGGTGATCGAGCGGGCGCAGGCCGTGGGTGTACGCCAACAGGTGGTGCCAGCGGTCACCGCTGCCAGCTGGCCGAAACTGCGCGAGGTCTGCCAGCAGGCGCCCGGGCTGTACCCGGCCTTCGGCCTGCACCCGATGTTCCTGGCCGATCACCAGCCTGGGCACCTGCCACTGCTGCGCCAGTGGATCGAGCGCGAACGCCCTTGCGCGATCGGCGAATGCGGGCTGGACTTCTTCGTCGAAGGACTGGATGCCGAGGCTCAACAGGCATATTTCATCGGCCAATTGGAACTGGCCCGTGAGTTCGAGCTGCCGGTGATCGTGCACGCGCGACGCGCGGTGGATGCGGTGATCGCCGCGATCCGCCGCATCGGCGGCCTGCGCGGCGTGGTGCACAGTTTTTCCGGCAGCCCCCAACAGGCCGCGCAACTGCACAGGCACGGCTTCCTGCTGGGCCTTGGCGGTCCGCTGACCTACGAGCGGGCGCAGCGCCTGCAACGGCTGGTACGCGGAATGCCGCTGGAGCAGCTGCTGCTGGAAACCGACGCGCCCGACCAGCCCGACGCAGGGGTCCGCGGCCAGCGCAACGAACCGGCACGGTTGGCAACCATTGCCCGGCACGTGGCCGCGCTGCGCGGAATGGAGCTGGAGGCCCTGGCACAGGCCACGACAGAGAATGCGCGGCGGCTGTTCGCGCTGCCGGCGAACTGAGGGTAGTGCCGGCCGCCGGCCGGCAACTCCGGAATGATTCGATCAGCGCGGATGCCAGCCAGCGGCCGGCACTACCGTCACGCGTCGGCGTGATCCTCGACCACTTCGGCCTTCACCTTCTTCGGCTCCAGCAGCATCTCCAGCGCCTTGCCGACCGCCGCGAAGGCGAAGGCACCGGTGATGTGGGTTGCCGCACCGAGGCCTGCGCCACAGTCCAGTTTCAATGCAGCATCCGCACCCAGGTTCGGACGAATGCCGCAGACGCTGCCATCGGCCTGCGGGTACTTCACATTCTCCAGCGAATACACCGCCGGCACGCCGAAATAGCGCTTGGCGTTCTTCGGGAAGTTGAACTCGCTGCGCAGCTTCTTGCGGATCAGCGCCAGCATGGCGTCGTGCTCGGTGCGCGAGACATCGCGGATACGTACCAGGGTCGGGTCCGTGCGGCCACCGGCAGCGCCGACGGTCAGCAGCGGCAGCTTGCGGCGACGACACCAGGCGATCGTCTCGACCTTGACCCGGAAGCTGTCGCAGGCGTCGATCACCAGGTCGAA
Organism: Stenotrophomonas sp. FR010; assembly: GCF_047520755.2. NCBI lineage: Bacteria > Pseudomonadati > Pseudomonadota > Gammaproteobacteria > Lysobacterales > Lysobacteraceae > Stenotrophomonas > Stenotrophomonas sp. FR010. The sequence goes on from NZ_JAXBQT020000001.1 coordinate 129,492, forward strand.
CCCGCGGTCCAGCAGCTCAGCCATGTTGGACATCGTCAGGAATGCCTGCACGGCATCGACGTCGATCCCCGGGTTGATCGCACGGCAGCGCTCGGCCATCGCCTCGGCCTTGTTGCGCCCGTAATTGCCTTCCATCGCCGGCAGCTGCCGGTTGGTGTTGGACACGCAGATGTCGTCGGCATCGATCAGGGTCAGATGGCCGACCGCCGAACGGGCCAGCGCCTCCACCACCCACGAGCCGACGCCGCCCATGCCGACCACCGCCACGCGGCTGCCCTGCAGGCGCTCGAGCGCACCCACGCCATACAGCCGTTCGATGCCGGCGAAGCGTTGTTTGACCTGTTCGTTCATCGGGCTATTTTAACGTGCAGCTGCCAGCGCCCAAAGCACGCCGGCGTTGAACCCACCGTTGCACGCCCGGAGAGGCCGCATGAACGCCAGCCCGCCCCGCCGCCTGTCCCCTGCCCATCGCTACCTGTTCGTACTGTGCCTGGGCCTGCTGATCGGCCTGGTCGCCACGGTGATGGTAGGCCGCGCCCTGCAGGCGCGTCGCGACCCGTTCCCGGACAGCCTGATGCAGGTGATGCAGCGGCAGTCGCAGCTGCTGCAGCAGGCTCAGCAGCAGAACCGCTGCAGCCTGGCCGACAGCGTGCCGCGGCTGCAGGCACTACGCCTGTTGTCCAATGACCTGGACCTGGCGTTCCCCGGGCTGAAGGACAGCACGCAGTTCCAGCAGCACGCCAGCCGACTTCGCGGCAACCTCAACACTGCGCTGGCTGCACCGCCAGGCGACTGCAGGGCCTTGGCCCAGCTCGTGGAAACGCTGCAGGCCGATTGCCGGGCCTGCCACCAGGATTTCCGCTGAGGCGCGTTCATCCTGCAGCCGGGCATCGGGTGCGTGGTTGGCGCGTTGTTCACGTTCAAAGGGAGAGGATTCGTCCACCCTGCTGCATGACGCAGCACCACCCAACATACCCGCCTTCACGGCCAGGAGACGCCCCATGAAGATCCAGCTCATCGCCGCCAGCGCCATCGCTACCCTCGCGCTGGCCGGTTGTGCCACCTCGCCCGGTTACAGTGGCGGTGGTTACAACAACGGCTACAACAACGGCGGCTACGGCAACAACGGCGGCTACAACCAGGGCCGCTGCGCGGACTGTGGCATCGTCACCCGCATCAACACCGTGCCCTCGGGCCGCACCGCGCCCAGCGCGACCGGCGCGATCCTCGGCGGCATCGTTGGCGCCGTGGCCGGCCATGAAATCTCCGACCACACCGGTGGCAGCCGTGGCAACAAGAACATTGCCGCCGCTGCAGGCGCAGTCGGTGGCGCCCTGGCCGGCAACCAGATCCAGAAGAATGTGACCAGCGATACCTACGACATCAGCGTGCGCATGGATGATGGCCGCACCATCGTGGTCAACCAGCGTGACCTGGGTGGCATCCGTGAGAACACCTATGTGCGCGTGGTCAACGGCAAGGTCATCCTGCGCTGACCTGCAGCGGGCCAAAGGCAAAGAAAAAGGCCCGCTTGCGCGGGCCTTTTTTCATGCCGACGGACGGCAGGTGTTACATCGGCTGGACCTTGTCAGCCTGCAGGCCCTTCTGGCCCTGCACGACTTCAAAGCTCACACTCTGGCCTTCCTTGAGGCTCTTGAAGCCCTGGGTCTCGATGGCGCGGAAGTGCACGAACACGTCCTCGCCATTCTGCCGGCTGATGAAGCCGAAGCCCTTCGCATCATTGAACCACTTTACGGTACCGGTCTCGCGATCAGCCATCTCACTAACTCCCTTTGACTCTCTCTTGTTGTTGGAAACGCCTGGTGGGCGGCTGACAAGCAAGGGGGAAGCGAGGTGCATCGATGCAGCGGATCGGGAAGATCTTGCTTCATCAGGCCACGATCCACGGTGACCTTGCCAAGCTCAGCGACTGCAACTTAACCCGGCCAAAACGAAAAAGCAACTGGCAAAATCTTTCACTGTCAACCCCAAAACGGACTCCATACGGGACAGCATGGGACTCTCATTCATCTTGTATCTGCTAGCGGTAATTTTTGTCCTGATAGGCATCGCCGGCATCATCCTGCCGGCCCTCCCGGGCATCCCGCTGGTGTTCATCGGACTGCTGCTGGCCGCCTGGGCCGACGGCTTTGCCCACGTCGGCTGGCCTACCCTGGTCGCGCTTGGGGTACTGACCCTGCTTTCGCTGCTGGTGGACGTGCTGGCCACGGTGGTCGGCGCGCAGCGTGTCGGTGCCAGCCGCAAGGCGCTGTGGGGAACCTTCGTCGGCAGCATCGTCGGCCTGTTCTTCATGCCCATCGGCCTGTTCGCCGGACCGCTGGTCGGTGCCCTGCTCGGCGAGTACTGGCACACCCGCGAACTCGGCCGCTCGACCAGGGTCGGTCTGGCCACCTGGCTCGGCATCCTGCTTGGCCTGGCACTGAAACTGGCGGTTGTGATCGCGATGCTGGGCCTGTTCGCGTTCGCCTGGTTCTTCTGAGCCACCGGGCCTTCACGCCACGCGCACGCTGTGACCGTGCATAAACCGTGGGGCTGGCCGCGATCCGGCACAGCCGCCACACTGTGTGATTCCCGAATTCATCGAAGGGCCTGCTGCAATGACCCTCCCCACGCTGTCTCCCCGTCTGGCGCCGCTGGCGCTTGCCCTGGCCAGTGCACCGCTGGCTGCGCAGGAGTTCGCGCCTACCGCCGATACCTCACCGGCCGCCTGCGCGGCAATTACCACCGACGCGGCCCGGCTGGCCTGCTATGACCGCCTGTTCGGGCATACCCCGGAGGCTACCGCCGCCGCTGATGCTGCCGCCGAAGCGGCTGCACAGGCCCGCCGCGAAGAACGGCAGACCGCGCGCGTGAGCCAGGGCGAGGAAAAGCTGCGCGAGCGGGTGAGCGACCTGTTCCGCCCGGCGACGCCGGACAGCGCGCTGGCCAACGCCGGCCGCGGTTCGCTGCTGGACAGCCGCTGGGAACTGGCCGAGGACTCCAAGCTGGGGCCGTTCCAACTGCGCGCCTACAAGCCGGTGTACCTGCTGCCCGCCTTCTGGACCAGCGATCGCAACACCATGCCGCACTCGCCGAACCCGGCCAACAGCGTAACCACCCCGCAGGTACTCGACAGTGCCGAGCTGAAGTTCCAGATCAGCTTCAAGACCAAGATCGTCGAGAACCTGTTCGGCGACAACGGCGACATCTGGGCTGGCTACACCCAGAGTTCGCGCTGGCAGGCCTACAACAGCGAGGATTCGCGCCCGTTCCGCGAAACCAATTACGAGCCGGAAGTGATGATGGTGTTCCGCAACGGCTACTCGATCGGTGGCTGGCGCGGGCGCATGACCGGCATCGCGCTGAACCACCAGTCCAATGGCCGCGCCGACCCGCTGTCACGCAGCTGGAACCGGGTCATGCTCAACATCGGCCTGGACCGCGAGAACTGGGCGCTGGTGCTGCGTCCCTGGTACCGCATTCCCGAAAGCCGCAGCGAAGACAACAATCCGGACATCGAGGATTACATGGGCCGCGGCGACGCCACCCTGACCTGGAACCGCAATGGGCATGAGGTCTCGCTGATGGCGCGCCATTCACTGCGTACCGGAAGCCGTTCGCACGGTGCGCTGCAGCTGGACTACGGCTTCCCGATCAGCAACCTGCTGCGTGGCCATGTGCAGGTCTTCGACGGCTACGGCGAAAGCCTGATCGACTACAACCACAAGGCCACCTATGTGGGTGTGGGCGTGTCTCTGCTGGAGTGGTTCTGATGGACGTGACGATCTGGCACAACCCGGCCTGCAGCAACTCGCGCGGCGCACTGAAGCTGATCCGCGATGCGGGCTTCGAGCCGGTGGTGATCGACTACCTGGGCAACCCGCCGGACGCAGCCACGCTGCGCCAGGTACTGGCCGAATCCCGGCTGCACGCACAGGAACTGGTACGCAGCAAGGAGGCGCTGTTCGCCGAACTGGGCCTGGACGGCGCCGACGACGCCACGCTGCTGGCGGCGATGAGCGAACACCCCCGTTTGATCAATCGCCCCGTGGTGCGCACGGCCAAGGGCACGCGGCTGTGCCGCCCACCGGAAACAGTGCTGGAGATCCTGTAACCCGAAAAAGGGGGCAGAGGGAATTAAGTCGTTTGTGCACAAACGACTTAATTCCCTCCGTCCCCTTTTTTGGTTACCGCCAGTCGGTGATGCCTTCGCGGCGGTAGACCTCGGCGAACGCCGGGCGCGCCTTCATCGAGGTGGCATGCGCCTTGAGCACCGGCCAGGTATCACTAGGTCTGGGCATGTTGCGCGACCAGCGCATCAGCATCACCAGCATGTAGTCGACCACGCAGGGCCTGGCGCCCAGCAGGTACGGGCCGTGCGCCTGCAGGTGAGCGGCAACGTGCTGCCAGGCCGCTTCGAGCCGCTGACGCGCCCTCTCGCGGCTGGCCTCGACGTTCGCCTGGCCGGCCATTTCATGCGGATAGAACCAGGCCCGATAGGCCGGCTGCAGCGTATTGGCACACCAGAACATCCAGCGGTAGGCATCGCCTCGCTGCGGCGTGCCCGGCACCGGGAGCAGGCCGGCCTCCGGGTGGCGATCGGCCAGGTACAGGGCGATGGCCGCCGCTTCGGTCAGTACCAGGCCATCGATCAACAGTGTCGGCACCACACCGGCCGGATTGAGCGCCAGGTACTGCGCCGCCTTGTGCTCGCGCGCGTCGAAATCCAGCAGCACCAGTTCATGCTCGATGCCGAGCTCGATCAGCAGCCAGTGCACGACCAGCGCGGCGGTACTGGTCGAACCATACAGCGTGGTGCTCATGCGGAAGATCCTGTGCGGGTGGATCAGCCGATTATGCGCCCACGCGCGCGATCATTGCTCAGCCGCAGCTGCTCATGCAGGAATCCCGGCGCTCGCCACAGGACATCATCGGCGCGCGCATCGCGCAGTCGTGCGTCTTCAGTTCGCAGGCACGGCGCAGGTCCGGATTGTCCACGTCCTTGCAGCGCTTGTCCGGCGCCGGCACCATCTGCTGCTCGCAGTTGCTCTGGCGGCTGCCGAGGGAGTCATTCTGCGCCATGCAGCTGCGATAGCCGGCCTGGCACTGCACGCGGCATTGCGCCGATGCGGGGAAATCCGCGCCTTCGTACGACGCCGGGGTGCTGCAACCGGCCAGGGCCAGCAGCACGCCTACCACGATGAACCGATGCAGGGCCATGGACACGTCCTGTGCGAGGGTGTTCCGACCGTAGCAGATCAACCGCTACCGGAACATCAATATTTTTGCCCACACAACAACGGCGCCACAGGGGCGCCGTTGTCTGGTCCGGGATGGAGGGCTTACTCCACCACCACCGGAATCTTGCCGATGCGGGCCTGCCATTCGCGCGGGCCGGTCTTGTGCACCGATTCGCCGGTGGAATCCACCGCCACGGTCACGGGCATGTCTTGCACGGTGAACTCGTAGATCGCTTCCATGCCCAGGTCGGCGAAGCCAACGACCTTGGCCGCCTTGATCGCCTTCGACACGAGGTAGGCCGAACCACCAACGGCCATCAGGTAGGCCGACTTGTGCTTCCTGATCGCCTCGATGGCGGCCGGGCCGCGCTCGGCCTTGCCGACCATGCCCAGCAGGCCGGTCTGTGCCAGTACCTGCTCGGTGAACTTGTCCATGCGGGTCGCCGTGGTCGGGCCGGCCGGGCCCACCACTTCGTCGCGCACCGGATCGACCGGGCCGACGTAATAGATGAAGCGGCCCTTCAGGTCGACCGGCAGTTCCTCGCCCTTGTTGAGCATGTCGACCATGCGCTTGTGCGCGGCATCGCGGCCGGTCAGCAGCTTGCCGTTGAGCAGCAGGGTCTGGCCCGGCTTCCAGCTGGCCACGTCTTCCGGGGTGATCGTGTCCAGGTCCACCCGGGTGCCCTTGGACGCGTCATAGGTCAGCTTCGGCCAGTCTTCCAGCGACGGCGGGTCCAGCATCACCGGGCCACTGCCATCCAGGGTGAAGTGCGCATGGCGGGTGGCGGCGCAGTTCGGGATCATCGCCACCGGCAGGTTGGCCGCATGGGTCGGATAGTCGTTGATCTTGATGTCCAGCACAGTGGTCAGGCCGCCCAGGCCCTGCGCGCCGATGCCCAGCGCATTGACCTTCTCATACAACTCCAGGCGCAGCTCCTCGATGCGGTTGGAGGCACCACGGGCCTGCAGCTCGGTGATGTCGATCGGTTCCATCAGCGCCTCCTTGGCCAGCAGCATCGCCTTCTCGGCGGTGCCACCGATGCCGATGCCGAGCATGCCCGGCGGGCACCAGCCGGCGCCCATGGTCGGCACGGTCTTCAGCACCCAGTCGACGATGGAGTCGGACGGGTTGAGCATGGCGAACTTGGTCTTCGCTTCCGAACCACCGCCCTTGGCGGCAACGATGACGTCGACCTTGTTGCCCGGCACCACCTTGACGTTGACCACGCCCGGGGTGTTGTCCTTGGTATTGATCCGCTTGCCGGCCGGATCAGCCAGCACCGAGGCGCGCAGCTTGTTGTCCGGATGCATGTAGGCGCGGCGAACGCCCTCATTGGCCATGTCTTCCACGCCCATGGTGGCGTCATCCCAACGCACGTCCATGCCGATTTCCAGGAACACGGTGACGATGCCGGTGTCCTGGCAGATCGGGCGGTGGCCTTCGGCGCACATCCGCGAATTGATCAGGATCTGGGCCATCGCTTCCTTCGCGGCCGGCGACTCCTCGCGCTCGTACGCGGCGGCGAGGTTCTTGATGTAGTCGACCGGGTGGTAGTACGAGATGTACTGCAGCGCGTCGGCGATGGACTGGATGAGGTCTTCCTGCTTGATCGATGTCACGGCTTGCTCGCTTGCTCGAGGCTGGCGGGGGTAATCCGCCCATTTTACCCCCTCCCCCGGCCCCGGGGTGGTCGTGCTGGTCGCTGGCCGGCAAGATTCCCTCGACGCTCTGTCACGACACGCGCCACTGCGGCGTCCTTGCCCACATGAACGCCGAAACCGTTTTCCAGACCCACCGCCCGCGCCTGATGGCGCTGGCCTATCGCCTGCTCGGCAGCCGCGCCGACGCCGAAGACGTGGTCCAGGACGCCTGGCTGCGCTGGTCCGGCGCCGATCCGGCCAGCGTCCGCGACCCCGAGGCGTGGCTGGTCACCACCACCACCCGGCTCGGCCTGGACCGGCTGCGCGCGGCCAGGCGCGAGCGCGTGCACTATGTTGGCCCGTGGCTGGCTGAACCGCTGGCGGTCACCCTGGAGCCCGACCCGGCACCCGGACCGGCCCAACTGCATGCGCTGGCCAACGACGTCTCGGTCGCCTTCCTGACCCTGCTCGAACAGCTCGGCCCCGAGGAACGCGCCGCGTTCCTGCTGAAGGAGGCCTTCGACCACGACTACCGTAAGATCGCCGAGCTGATCGGCCACAGCGAAGCCAACTGCCGGCAGCTGGTGCATCGCGCCCGGCAGCGCCTGCAGGCCGGACGGCCGCGCTTCAACGTCGATGCCATCCAGCACCGGCAGTTGCTGACGCACTTCATGGATGCCTCGCAGCGCGGCGACAGCGAGGCGATCCAGGCCCTGCTGCACGCCAACGCGCTGCTGGTCTCCGACGGCGGCGGCGTGGTTACCGCCGCGATCCGCCCGCTGCTGGGCGCCGAGCGCATCGGCCGCCTGTTCTGGGCCATCGCGCGCCGCGGCGCGGTGCATCCGGCCCAGCTGGGCTACGTCAACGGCGAACCGGCGATCCTGCGCTTCCAGGGCGACCGCCTGCACTCGATCACCACCATCGAGGTGGTCGATGGCCGCATCGCCAACGTGTACAGCGTGCTGAATCCAGAAAAATTGCCGAAGGTTGTCACGCACCACAACGCTGCGGCGTCCTTGTGATGAAGGCGGCCATCGTGGCCGCCGTGGAGCCCACGATGTCCGATCACACCTCCCCCCGCGTCCCCTACACCCGCCTGGCCGCCGAGGCCTTCAAGGGCCTGCTGGCCACCAGCCAGGCGGTGCATGACAGCTCGATTGATCCGACCCTGATGGAACTGGTGTTCCTGCGCGTGTCGCAGCTCAACGGCTGCGGCTACTGCATGGACATGCACGGCACGGCGCTGCGCAAGGGCGGCATCGAGCCGCGCAAGCTGGACACCCTGCCCGCCTGGCACGAAAGCCGCTTCTTCGATGTCCGCGAACGTGCGGCACTGGGCTGGGCCGAGGCGCTGACCCGGCTGACCGAGGGTGCGCCGTCGCAGGCGGCGTTCGATGCACTGGCACCGCACTTCGATGAGAAGGGCATCAGTGACCTGAGCATGGGCATCGCGGTGATCAACGCCTGGAACCGCCTCGGTGCGGGGTTGCTGCCGCCGCTGCCGTAACGGGGGGCTGGCCGGGCTGCCGCCCGGCACCCGCAGAGGCAACAACCAGAGCAACATCAAAAGCCGGCGCTACTGTGGGTTGGCGGGGTGGATCAGGTCGCAGGGGACGCTGCAAGTACGTCCAGGTAAGCTCGGTCGCCGCATCCATGCGGCTCACGCCGCTGCGACCTCACCCACCCCGCCTTCGATAGTTCACTGGAGCTGCTGGTAGGTGTCGACCTCGGTCGACACGGTAGATCCACGCCACGCGTGGATGCGGGAGGGTCGGATCCCTTCGCTTCGCGAAGGGCTCTGACCCCACCAGCCTGGATCGGGTCAGAGCCCTTCGCGTGGCGAAGGGATCTGACCCCGGTGCTGACCCCGGTGCCGGCCACACGGCTGCACTGACCCCCTCTGCACGTAGCAGGCGCGCACAATACGCGCATGCCTGCTTCCCCCACCGCTGGCGCTGCCGCCGCGAAGAAACCCAGCCTGCGCCAGCGCTTCAGGGCGATGCGCAATCTGCCGCCGTTCCTGCGCATGGTGTGGCAGACCAGCCCCGCGCTCACCCTGGCCAGCCTGGGGCTGCGCCTGATCCGTGCCCTGCTGCCGGTGGCGATGCTGTACGTCGGCAAGCTGATCATCGACAGCGCCCTGCACCTGAGCCAGCACGATGCCGGCTACCCGCCGCTGGGCGAGGCGCTGTCCAGCGGCCTGCTCAATCCACTGCTGGGCCTGCTGGCACTGGAATTCGGCCTGGCCATCGCCTCGGACCTGCTCGGCCGGCTGGTCAGCTACGCCGACGCTCTGCTTTCCGAACTGTTCGCCAACGCCACCAGCATCCGCCTGATGGAACACGCCGCGACGCTGGACCTGGAGGATTTCGAAGACCCGGACCTGCAGGACAAGCTGGACCGTGCGCGGCGCCAGACCATGGGCCGGATGAACCTGATGAGCCAGCTGTTCGGCCAGGTGCAGGACGCGATCACCGTGGCCAGCCTCGCCGTCGGCCTGCTGGTCTACGCGCCGTGGCTGATCCTGCTGCTGGCGCTGGCACTGGTGCCGGCCTTCATCGGCGAATCGCACTTCAACGCGGCCGGCTACAGCCTCAACTTCCAGTGGACGCCCGAGCGCCGCCAGCTCGACTACCTGCGCCAGCTGGGCGCCAGCGTGGAAACGGCCAAGGAAGTGAAGATCTACAACCTGCACCGCTTCCTGGTGGAGCGCTACCGGCGCCTGTCGGTGGCATTGTTCCAGGCCAACCGCGCCCTGGCACGGCGCCGCGCGTTCTGGGGCACGCTGCTGGCTGCGCTGGGCACGCTGGGGTATTACACCGCCTACGCCTACATCGCATGGCGCACGGTGCGCGGGGACTTCTCGATCGGCGACCTGACCTTCCTCGCCGGCAGCTTCCTGCGCCTGCGCCAGCTGCTGGAAGGCCTGCTGATCGGCTTCTCGCAGGTGGCCAGCCAGGCGCTGTACCTGGATGACCTGTTCTCGTTCTTCCAGATCCAGCCGGAAATCCATTCGCGCGATGGGGCCTTGCGCGTGCCGCAACCGATCCGCCAGGGCTTCGTATTCGAGAACGTCGGCTTCTGCTACCCCGATGCCGAACAGTGGGCGGTGCGCCATCTGGATTTCCAGCTGCACGCCGGCGAAGTGCTGGCCCTGGTCGGCGAGAACGGTGCCGGCAAGACCACCCTGGTAAAACTGCTGGCACGGCTGTACGAGCCGGACGAAGGCCGCATCCTGCTCGACGGCCGCGACCTGCGCGATTACGACCTGGATGACCTGCGCGCCAACCTCGGGGTGATCTTCCAGGACTTCGTGCGCTACAACCTCAGCGCCGGCGAGAACATCGGCGTCGGCCAAGTCGAGGCGATGGACGACCAGGCACGCATCGCTGACGCGGCGCGACGCGGCATGGCCGAGGAAGTCATCGACGACCTGCCCGGCGGCTACGACCAGCAGATCGGCCGCCGCTTCAAGCAGGGCGTGGACCTGTCCGGTGGCCAATGGCAGAAGATCGCCATTGCCCGCGCATGGATGCGCAATGCGCAGGTGATGATCCTGGATGAGCCAACAGCAGCGCTGGATGCCCGCAGTGAGTTCGAGGTGTTCCAGCGGTTCAGGGAACTGGCGGATAATCGCACCGCAGTACTGATTTCCCACCGTTTTTCCTCGGTACGCATGGCCGACCGCATCCTGGTGCTGGCCGATGGCCGGATCGAGGCCAGCGGCACCCATGCGCAGCTGATGGCGCAGGGCGGCCGCTATGCCGAGCTGTTCGAGCTGCAGGCGGCGGGTTACCGCTGAGAACGCCTCTCGTTCCGCCCAATGAGAACTTGTCTCATTTGAGATAGAATCACCCCCGACGACTTTCGATAGATACGCCCATGTCCTCCGCTTTCGGCGCCGAAACGGTGCTTGAGGTCCGTCACTGGACCGATGCCTACTTCAGCTTCACCACCACCCGCGACAGCGGTTTCCGCTTCGAGAACGGCCAGTTCGTGATGATCGGCCTGGAAACCGAGGCGCGACCGCTGCTGCGCGCCTATTCCATTGCCAGTGCCAACTGGGAAGAACAACTGGAGTTCTTCAGCATCAAGGTGCAGGACGGCCCGCTGACCTCGCGCCTGCAGCACATCAAGCCGGGCGACAAGGTACTGGTCGGCAAGAAGCCCACCGGCACCCTGCTGATCAGCGACCTGCATCCCGGCAGGAACCTGTACCTGCTGGGCACCGGCACCGGCCTGGCGCCGTGGCTGTCGGTCATCAAGGACCCGGAAACCTACGAGCGCTTCGAGAAGGTGATCCTGTGCCACGGCGTGCGCTACGAAAAGGACCTGGCCTACCGCGATTACTTCGAGAGGGAACTGCGTGAGCACGAGTTCCTCGGCGAGATGATCGGCGACAAGCTGCTGTACTACCCGGCCGTCACCCGCGAGCCGTTCGCCAACAAGGGCCGCCTGACCCAGCTGATGGAGAGCGGCGAGATGCAGCGCACCCTCGGCCTGCCGGAACTGAGCCCGGAAAACGACCGCGCGATGATCTGCGGCAGCCCGCAGATGCTGGCCGATCTTCGCACCGTGCTCGATGCCCGGGGTTTCCAGGTTTCGCCGCGCATCGGCCAACCGGGCCACTACGTGTTCGAACGCGCGTTCGTCGAGAAATAACCCGTCGCATCTGTAGAGCCGAGCCCGCGCTCGGCTTGCGCGCGGCGCGCGCCCTCGAAGTCAGCCGGAAAAGCAGCCGAGCGTGGGCTCGGCTCTACAGCAGCGCTTCGATCGCGCTGCGCAACTGCTCCGGCCGGGTGGTGGGCGCATGCCGCGACACCACCTGCCCCTGGCGATCGACCAGGAACTTGCTGAAATTCCACTTGATGCGGGCACTGCCGAGCAGGCCACGCTTTTCGTGCGTCATCCAGGCCCACAACGGATCAGCGCCCTCGCCGTTGACCTCGATCTTCTCTGAAAGCGGAAAGCTGACCGGATAGTCCAGCGAACAGAACTGCCGGATCTGCGCCGCGTCCCCCGGCTCCTGCGCGCCGAACTGGTTGCACGGGAAGCCGATCACCACCAGGCCGCGTTCGCGGTAGTCCTGCCACAGCTGTTCCAGCCCGGTGTACTGCGGGGTGAACCCACAGCGGCTGGCGACGTTCACCAGCAGCAACGGGTGGCCCTGATAACGGGCCAGCGCCTGTGGATGGCCGTCGAGGTCACGGAAGCTGAAATCGTAGGCGGTGGTCATGGTGGCGGGCCGAGGGCGGTGAATGCATGGTACCCGCGCCCGGAGCCGGCAACATGCCTTTTGACACAAGTGCGGGCGCCGCCGGCCGGGTTACCCTCGGGCCCTTGTTTGCCTTACCGGAGTTCCTGCCTTGACCACCCGCCTTGCCCTTGCCGTGGCCATGTCCCTCGGCCTTGCCCTGCCCGCCTTCTCGGCCGGCGCCGCCACCCCGGCTGCCAGCACCCATGCCCAGCAGGCCAATCCGTTCTTCGCCGAAAGCCCGCTGCCCCTGCATTATCCGCAGTTCGACAGGATCAAGGACAGCGACTTCGCCCCGGCCTTCGACGCCGGCATGGCGCAGCAGCTGAAGGAAGTGGAAGCGATCGCCAACAACAAGGCCAAGCCGACCTTCGACAACACCATCATCGCCCTGGAAAAGAGCGGTGACATCCTCGACCGCGCGACCACCGTGTTCTTCAGCCTGGTCGGTGCCGATACCAATGACACCCGCAAGAAGCTGCAGGCCGACTACTCGGCGAAGTTCGCCGCGCACAGCGATGCGATCGCGCTGAACGGCAAGCTGTTCGCCCGCATCCAGGCGCTGTACGACACCCGCGGCCAGCTGGGCCTGGACGCCGAAGGCGTACGCCTGGTCGAGAAGTACTACGACAACTACGTGCGCGCCGGTGCCAAGCTGTCCGAAGCCGACAAGGCCAAGCTGAAGGAGATGAACGCCGAGCTGGCCAACCTGGGTACCAAGTTCAGCCAGAACGTGCAGTCGGAAGTGAACGCTTCAGCGATCACCGTCGACGACGTCAAGGAGCTGGACGGCCTGTCCAAGGAGCAGATCGCCGCCGCCGCCGAAGCTGCCAAGGCCCGCGGCCAGGACGGCAAGTACGTGATCACCCTGCTCAACACCACCGGCCAGCCGCCGCTGACCAACCTGGCCAGCCGCGCCCTGCGCCAGAAGATCTACGAAGCGTCGGTCAGCCGTGGCAGCCGTGGCGGTGAGTTCGACAACACCGCGCTGGTCTCGCGCATCATGCAGCTGCGTGCCGACAAGGCCAAGCTGATGGGCTTCCCGAACTTCGCGGCCTACAACCTGACCAACCAGACCGCGAAGACCCCCGAAGCGGTCAACGCGATGCTGGGCAAGCTGGCTCCGGCCGCCGTGGCGAACGCCAAGCGCGAAGCTGCCGACCTGCAGGCGATGATCGACCAGGAACAGAAGGCGGCCGGCAAGCCGACGTTCAAGCTGGAACCGTGGGACTGGGCCTTCTACAGCGAGAAGGTGCGCCAGGCCAAGTACAACTTCGACGAGTCGCAGCTGAAGCCGTACTTCGAAATGAAGAACGTGCTGGAGAACGGCGTGTTCCATGCCGCCAATCTGGAATTCGGCCTGACCTTCAAGCAGCGCACCGACCTGCCGGTCTATCACGATGACGTCACCGTCTACGACGTGTTCGATGCCGACGGCAGCCAGCTGGCGATCTTCATCTTCGACCCGTATGCACGCGCCTCCAAGCGCGGCGGTGCGTGGATGAACTCCTACGTCTCGCAGTCCAAGCTGACCGGCTTCAAGCCGGTGGTCGCCAACCACCTGAACATCCCGAAGCCGCCGGCCGGCCAGCCGACCCTGCTGACCTGGGATGAGGTGAACACCACCTTCCACGAGTTCGGCCACGCCCTGCACGGCATGTTCTCCAACGTGAAGTACCCGTACTTCTCGGGCACCTCGGTGCCGCGTGACTTCGTCGAGTTCCCCTCGCAGGTCAACGAGATGTGGGCTGACAACCCGGTCATCCTGAAGAACTACGCCAAGCACTACCAGAACGGTTCGGCGATGCCGCAGGCGCTGCTGGACAAGGTGCTGGCGGCGGCCAAGTTCAATCAGGGCTTCGCCACCACCGAGTACCTGGGTGCGGCCATGCTGGATCAGCGCTGGCACCAGATCGGCCCGGACCAGGTGCCGGCGGCCAAGGACGTAATGGCCTTCGAGCGCGCCGCACTGGAGAAGGACGGCATCTACTACGCTCCGGTTCCGCCGCGTTACAGGACCCCGTACTTCAGTCACATCATGGGCGGCTATTCGGCCGGCTACTACGCTTACATCTGGTCGGAAGTGCTTGATGCCAACACCCAGAAGTGGTTCAAGGACAATGGCGGCCTGAGCCGCAAGAACGGCGACCACTTCCGTGCCACCCTGCTGTCCAAGGGCGGCAGCGTCGACGCGATGCAGCTGTTCCGCGATTTCGCCGGCCACGAGCCGCAGATCGAACCGCTGCTGGAAAAACGTGGCCTGACCGGCGCCGGCAACTGATCGCCTGCGCGCTAGCGTGAAACGAAAACCGCCCGGGAGACCGGGCGGTTTTTTTGTTGTGGTTGGGGTCAGAGCCCTTTTCTGTGAAAAGGGATCTGACCCCGGGGTCTCCGACCCCGCGCTGGCTTCATCGTGGCGCCACGTACCCGCCCGGCACGCCTTCCGGCGATAGCACCAGCTGCCACAGCTGCGCATGCCGGCAGCGGAAGGTGGCCATCGACCCGGCCAGGTAGAAGCGCCACATTCGCCGGAAGTGCTCTTCGTAGTGCGCATCCAGCCGCGGCCACGCTGCTTCCACGTTGCGCCGCCAGGCCTGCAGGGTCAGGTCGTAGTCGGTGCCGAAGTTGTGCCAGTCTTCCAGCACGAAACGGCCTTCGAACGCCCGGGTGATCTGCGCCGCCGACGGCAGCATCGAGTTGGGAAAGATGTAGCGCGCGATCCACGGATCGGTGCGATGCCGGGAGATGTTGGTGCCGATGGTGTGCAACAGCAGCAGGCCGCGCGGCGACAGGCAACGCTTGGCCACCTCGAAAAAGCCCGCGTAGTTCTTGTCACCGACGTGCTCGAACATGCCGATCGAGAAAATCGCATCGAACGGTTCGTCCAGCTCGCGGTAGTCCTGCAATCGGATCTCGATCGGCAGGCCCGCGCACAGGTTCCGCGCGAACTCGGCCTGCTCCTGCGAAATCGTCACGCCGACGCCACTCACACCGTAGCGCTCAGCGGCGAACTTCAGCGCTTCGCCCCAACCGCAGCCGATGTCCAGCACGCGCTGGCCCGGGCGCAGGCCCAGCTTTCGGCAGACCAGGTCGAGCTTGGCTTCCTGTGCGGCGTCGAGATCATCGGCGTTGCGCCAATAGCCGCAGCTGTAGACCAGGCGCTGGCCGAGCATGGCCTGGTAGAGATCGTTGCCCAGGTCGTAATGACGGCGCCCGACCTCGTAGCTGCCCTGCCCCGCCTGCAGGTTGAACAGGCGCGCCTTCAGCGCATCGGCCACTTCGCGCCAGCCGTGCACCCGTTCATCCAGGTGCGCCTGCATCAGGTGGGCGAGGAATTCATCCAGGACGTTCGCATCCCACCACCCTTCCATGTAGCTCTCGCCCAGGCCGAGCGAGCCTTGGCCCATGACCCGCGCGAAGAAGCGCGGGTCATGCACCTGGATGTCCTGTGGCTGGGTACCGCCGATGCGGACCCCGGCTTCGTGGAGCAGGCCGGCGACCCGCTCCTGCAACCCTGTATCCACGTCACCTCCTCGACTGCGGTCAACCGCGTGCGAACAGCTCCACGTAGTCCTTGGCCACGTGCGGCAACAGCACCGCCGCCGGTACATCGGCGGTCTGGGTGCCGTCCGAGTATGGACCCACCTGGTACGGAGGGAAAACAAAGCGCAGCGCGGTGATCTGCCCCTTGTCGTCGGTCAGTGGCTGGAACTGGCTGAAATTGTCGGCCTGCGGGCCAGTACCGTCGGCGATCATGCGCGATGCGTTGCGCAGCGATTCCTGCAGTTGGGCCGGGTCCATGTCCTCGCCGCTGAGCCGCGTGGCCACGCGTTCGCGCAGCTGGTCGGCGACGAACTCACTGATCACCTTCCAGCCCTTGGCATCGGCCACCAGCTTGTCGGCGCTGAGCATCTGCTGCTGCTGCGGCAGCCACACGAAGCGCGCCACCAGTGGTTCGCCATGGGCGCCACCGGTATAGCGGCTGCCATCAGCACTGACCACCACCAGCTGCGGCGTTTCCAGCAGCTTCTCGAAGCTCAGCGACAGCTCGTAGGGCATGGTCGGCTTGTCGTTGCCCAGCCCGTCCAGCGCCTGCTGCAGGTCGCTGCGTGCGCTGGTGGCATAGTCCTGCAGCGCGCGCGCCAGGCCGGGGTAGCGGTCGATACCCGCCGGGTAGCTGATGCCCACCACCTCACGCTCGTTGTTTTCGATCACGTCGCGCAGGTCCAGCGGCGCTTCCGTGGCCGGCGTCTCGCCGGCGGCGGTGGCTTCGGCGGCGGGCGCCGCGTCGGTCGCCGGTGCCGGCTCGCTTTCACGCTGGCAACCGGCCAGCAACAGCACGCCCACCACGCCGGCCAGCACGCTGCCGTGCAGTGGCCGGTTGTTTCCAATCTTCATCGGGATCCCCTGTTCATGTTTGTACATCATCGCCTGCCATGGCTGAAGCGTGGCCCGCTGGCACTCAGCCAACGAGCAGGTCGTGGTACTCCTCGTGCCGCTGCAGGAAAGCCTCGGCGTAGGAACATGCCGGCACCACCTTGTACTTCTGCTCGCGGGCGAAACGCAGTGCCACGCGGGTCAGCTCACCGGCGATGCCACGGCCGGCGATCGGCTCGGGCACCTCGGTGTGGGTGATCACCATGCGCTTGCGCTTGATCTGGTAGTCCAGCACCGCCAGCTGTCCTCGTACACGGGCGGTGAAGCGGTGGTTGGCCAGGTCGTGTTCGACCTCGTAGGCCAGACCGGGGGGCGTGACCGAAGCCATGGAACTGTCTCCTGCGGCGACTGCGTGGATGGTGCGCAGCCGGGCGCCATGATCGCGTGAAGCCTGAACAGGGGCAAGTCCAGTCCATTCACGTCAGTTTTCGCCCTCAAGCTGGAGGCGGGCCGGCCGCTATCGCCTATGGAGGGGTACGGCCAGGCTGGCACGACCCTTGCGACCGTTGACCATGCGCACCACCGTGGAGGCTCCCATGCACGCCAGCAATTCCCATTCCGATACCGACCGCGCCCTGCTGGAGGGCCTGCTGCAACTGGCGGTGGAAGGGCAGACCGAGGATCAGGATTTCCAGCGCATCGGCGAGGAAGTGTTCGCCCGCCTGCTGGATACCTACGGCCACACGACCCAGGCCTGAAACCGGATACGCCGGGGTCGGATCCGCAGGATCCGACCCTGGCACGCTTCAGCCGCCCAGGCGGAAGGTCGGGTTGGAGAGTTCGCGCAGGAAGTGGTTGAAGATGCTCGGCTGCATGGCCAGCATGAAGATCACGCCGAACGCCGCACCTGCCAGGTGCGCGCTGTGGTTGATGCGATCGCCGCCGCGCTTGTCCATCCAGATGCTGTAGCCGACGTAGAACGCGGCATAGATGATCGCCGGTGCCGGGATGAAGAACACCAGGATGATCGACCACGGCTTGATCAGGATGAAGGCGAACAGGACCGCCGACACCGCACCGGATGCCCCCAGGCTGAGGTAGTTCGGGTTCTTCTGGTTCTTCAGGTAGCTGGGCAGGATCGAGACCAGCAGCGCGCCGATGTAGAACGCCGGGTAGGTCAGGTAGCTGCCGGTCAGCTGCACCATCACGCTCTCGATGAATCCCCCGAAGAAGAACAGGGTGATCATGTTGAAGATCAGGTGCGACCAGTCGGCGTGGATGAAGCCATAGGTCACCAGCCGGTCGTACTGGCGATGGCGGTCGACGGCCGGCGGCCACAGGATCAGGCGATCGGCCAGCTTGCGGTTGTTGAACGCCATCCACGACAGGATGGCGGTGATGGCGATCAACAGCAGATTGACGGGGGTCATGTCAGGCTCAGGCGCTACGGTAGTTGTCGACCATACGATAGCGTTTCGCGTACCAACCGAAGGCCAACGCCGCGACGAAGGCGAAACCGGCGAAGAAGAACATCAGGAACGCCGCTTCGCTCAGGCCCGTACTGGCAATCCTGTGGGTCACGGCATCGTTGCGCACGGCAGCGTTCGACAGCAGCACCCACAGGTTGCCGATGGTGGTGGTCAGGTTCCAGAAGCTCATCACCACACCCTTCATCGCCTGTGGCGCCTGGCTGTAGGCGAACTCCAGGCCGGTGGCCGAGACCAGCACCTCACCGAAGGTCAGCAGCGCATACGGCAGCATCTGCCAGAAGATCGACATGGCGTTGCCGCCGTCCATCACCACCTGGATGCCGCCGACCACGATCCAGGCCAGGCCGCTGAAGGCGATGCCGGCGGTCATGCGGCGCAGCGCGGTCGGCTCAAAGCCGAAGCGGCGCAGGGCCGGGTACAGCACCAGGTTGTTGAACGGAATCAGGATCATCACCAGCAGCGGGTTCAGCGCCTGCATCTGCGAGGCGGTGAACCAGCTCGGCATCTGCATCTGCTGGCCCTGCAGGACCCAGGTCGAGGCCTTCTGGTCGAACAGCGAGAAGAACGGCGTGGTCAGCGCGAAGATCACCAGCACGCGCAGCACCGAGCGCACGCCTTCCACGGCTTCGGCCGGATGCTGGCCACGGGCGCGGTCCAGCTGCAACCAGGTACCGCCACCGATGCCGGCGAGGATGGCCACCAGCGCCAGGCACAGGCAGATCACGATGCCCAGCGAGCCGACCAGGCCGAACGAGGCCGCCGCCAGCGCCAGGCCGAGCACGGCGATCACCAGGCCCGGACGGCCCTGGCCGGCCACGCGCGTGGTCAGCGCGGTACGCACCACGTTGGCGAACGAATGCGGATCCTTCGGCGGCAGCGGCACCAGCACGTAGCGCTTGCGGCCCAGCCAGAACACGAAGGTAGCAATGAACATCAGGATGCCCGGGATACCGAACGCCCACTGCGGCCCCCAGTTCTTCAGTACCAGCGGGATCAGCAGCGAGGCGAACAGCGAGCCGAAGTTGATGATCCAGTAGAAGGCGTCGAAGACGATCTTGGCCAGGTGCTTGTTGCTCTGGTCGAACTGGTCGCCCATGAACGAGGCCACCAGCGGCTTGATGCCACCGGCACCCAGCGCGATCAGGCCCAGGCCGAGGAAGAAGCCCTCGCGGCTGTTCTCGAACAGCGCCAGGCACAGGTGGCCGGCGCAGTAGACCAGGCTGAACCAGAGGATCGTGTGGTACTTGCCGAAGAACCTGTCGGCCAGCCAGCCACCGAGCAGCGGGAAGAAATACACGCCGATCATGAAGCTGTGCATGATGTCCTTGGCTTCACCGGCACGGCCTTCCGCAGTGATTTCCTGCAGCAGCAGCGAGGTGATCAGGAACTGCACCAGGATGTTGCGCATCCCGTAGAAACTGAACCGTTCGCAGGCCTCATTGCCGATGATGTACGGAATCTGGCGCGGCATCTTTCCTTGGCCGGCGATGGGGGCGACTGCGTCGTGGCTCATCCTGTAAGGCATTCCTGCAAAGCGAAAGGCGCAAGGTTACCGGAACCGGGGCTTGCGAAGCACGCTGCAGGGCTGCATGACAACGGTGCCAATCCATGGCAGGCAGTGCAGGCCCTGCCGGAAGTCACGGCACCTGCACGACAAAAGCGTAAACTTATCGTTATGCGCCCCCTCGCCCCCGCCCGCCTCCTGCTCAGCTGTCTCGTGCTGCTGCCGGCGTTGCAGGTACAGGCGCGGCCGCAGGCGCCGGCCGCCGCCAGTGAGAGCGCGCCCCGGCAGCTGACCGTGGCCGCGCTGGAGTTGCCCAGCCGCGATGACGCGCAATGGAAGCAACGCCGCGAGCAGGTCGCACAACTGCTGACCGACCTGCAGCCGGACGTGATCTCGGTGCAGCAGGTGCTGCAGCAGCAAGGCCGCAACCCGGCCTGCTGGCTGGCCAGCCGGCTGCGCTACAGTTGCGACTTCGTCACCGCCGACCCACCCAGCCAGCCACTGCGGCATGGCAACGCCATGCTGACCCGGCTGCCGGTGAGCGAGGACGGCGTGACCCTGCTGCATCCTCCCGGCACCTTCAGTGCGGCCGGCATGATGCGGCTGAAGCTGGGCGAGGCGCTGGTCAACATCTATGTGGCGCGGCTGCGCCCGGACCCGGACGAGGCCACCGCCCGCCAACACCAGACCAGCGACCTGATGACCTGGATCGGCGCCACCGCCGAAGGCATGCCCAGCCTGATCGCGGGCGACTTTTCGGCCAGCACGGTGGAGCTGGTGCGGAGCACGCCCGGCTTCCAGCCGGCACGGCGCAATCCCGGCGGCCGCGCCGAGCCGCCTGCAGCCAGTGGTGGCGGCGCCAGTGGCCACGGCTTGGACGTGCTGTTCCAGGTCAAGCACTTCGGCGGCATACGCCAGCAGCCGATCCTGCTGCCCGCCGACGGCGACCTGCCCGGACTGCGCCTGGGCGTGTTGGCAACCCTGCGCCTGCAGGACGCTACGGCCACGGCGGAATAGGTCGTGCCGGGATCCTGCAACAGAAAAGGCCGGGGTCTCCCCCGGCCTTTCCACTCATCCCGTCACCGCGATCAGGCGATCGCTTCCTGGTAACGGCGCTCGACTTCATTCCAGTCGATGACGTTGAAGAACGCGCCGATGTACTCCGGGCGGCGGTTCTGGTACTTCAGGTAGTACGCGTGTTCCCACACGTCCAGGCCGAGGATGGGGGTGTTGCCTTCCATCAGCGGGCTGTCCTGGTTGCCGGTGCTCTCGACCACCACCTTCTTGTCCGGGGTCACGCTCAGCCACGCCCAGCCGCTGCCGAAACGGGTCAGCGCCGCCTTGGTGAAGGCATCCTTGAACTTGTCGAAACCGCCCAGGTCCTTGTCGATGGCCTTGGCCACGTCACCCACCGGGTTGCCACCTGCGTTCGGGGCCATCACGGTCCAGAACAGCGAGTGGTTGGCATGGCCACCACCGTTGTTGCGCACCGGACCCTGCAGGTTCTCCGGCAACGACTTGAGCTTCTTCACCAGCTCTTCGACCGGCAGGTCAGCGTATTCGGTGCCTTCCAGCGCCGCGTTGACGTTGTTGATGTAGGTCTGGTGATGCTTGGTGTGATGGATTTCCATCGTCGCCGCATCGATATGCGGCTCCAGCGCGTCGTAGGCGTAGGACAGCTTGGGCAGGGTGTAGGCCATGATGCATCTCCTGATTGCGAGGGCACCCGACGATGTCGGGCGGTGCGCCGTGAATGATGGGGACAGACCCGCAGATTACCAAGGGGGATGTAAAGGAAATTGCGTCCTGCCAGTGAGCACGACGGCAATTGTTACGCAGCAGTGACGCGGCGCCCTCCTCATGCGCCATGCAGCGCGCAGGCGCTACAGTGCATGTACCACCCTCGCCCGCCCCTGCCCATGCGCAACCCCCGGCTGCTGATCACCGCCATCGCCCTGCTGCTGCTCGGCCTGGTCGCCAACCATTTCCTGCAGCGGCCGCCGGCGCCACAGTTCGCACCGGACCTGCAGGGAACACCGACCGCACGGGCGCCTGCCACGGCCACGCCCGGACGGGACAACGGCCTGCCCGCGTTCCTGCCCACCGAAGCACGCCAGACCATTGCCCTGATCCAGCGAGGCGGTCCATTCCCGCACCGCCAGGACGGCACCACCTTCGGCAACCGCGAGCAGCAGCTGCCGCAACGTCCGCGTGGCTACTACCGCGAGTACACCGTCGACACCCCCGGTGCACGCACGCGTGGCACGCGCCGCATCGTCACCGGCGGCGATCCGCCGGAGGCGTGGTACTACACCGACGACCACTACGAATCGTTCCGCAGCTTCACCGTACCGGCCCAGGGAGCGCAGTGATGAGCCACGATGATTTCGGCCTCGGCCTGCATGACATCAACAATGCCGGCGTCTATGCCATCGACAGCGATGACATCGGCGCGCTGGCCGCAGCAATGCGCGATGCCAGCCTGAAGGTGATCCGCATCGATCTGGAGGGCGTGACGGACAAGCGCACCCTGCTCGCCCGGCTCGCCGCGCAACTGGATTTCCCGGCCGGTTTCGGCGGCAACTGGGATGCACTGTCGGACAACCTGCGTGATCTGCAATGGCTGCCAGCCAACGGCTACGCGCTGTTCCTGGCCGACGTGGATGCGCTGCGTGCCGGCGCACAGAAGGACTTCGACACCCTGCTGGACGTGATGGATGAAGCCAGCCGCGATTGGGTGGGTCGCGATGTGCCGTTCTGGGTGTTCCTGTCGCAGAGCACGTAAGGTCAGTGCCTGGGTAGAGGCCGACCTTGGTCGGCGCTTCTGTGCCAACCAAGGTTGGCATCTACCAAAGCACGCCAGCACGACCGCCACATCCCGCTGTGGGTCCAGCGAAAAGCCCCCTTGTTGTTCAAGGGGGCGCGCCAACGGCGCGGGGATAAGGGAACATGCGTGGACAACGGCAGCCGCTAGCGGCTGCCGTTGTCTTCCTGCAGTTCTTTCTTGAACGGAATGTCCGGCGGCGGCCGTGCCACGGCCGGCTGGTCCTGCATGTTGGGGTTGGTCAGGCCACAGCCACCGCCGGCCTGCAGGATCGAAATGACGCAGGAAATCCTCGTGTTGGTGCCCGGCAGTGGAATCTCCATCGCCTTGACGCCCTTGCGCACCCATTCGGCCAGCAGCGATTCCTGTGGCACCCAGTACTTGTCGAACGACGTCGGCGTGTAGTCGTACGGCGGACGTTTCAGCCATGTGCCCGATTGCGCGATGCGCTCCTTGCTCCAGCCGTCGTTGGCGCCACCGGGCGCACCTCGCTCGGCGTGGCCGTCGCCGTCCTGGCCCGGCACGCGTACGCTGCCATCGGCATTGAACAGGCCATTGCCCCTGCCGGCGGCACTGGCCTGGCGGGCACCGCCATTGCTGCCGTCGCGGCTGCGGCTGGAAGATCCCCAGTCATCGCCCTTGGCCGGTGTCGCCCAGTTGCCGGGATCGGGGGCCGGGCGCGCTCCTGCGTTTGCCGGTGTGCTGCTGGAGGCTGACGGACGCGTGCTGCTGCTCGTCTGCGCCGCGCGGCCTTGGGCCGCAGCCGCAGGCGTCACGGTGGCACTGCCACTGGAGGATGCCGGTGCCACCGCCGGTGCCGGGGCCACTTCACGCTCCCGCACCTGTACATCACGGCCGGTGGGCGCGCGTACGGCGGGCTCACGCCCGGCCACCGCCGCCATCCGCACCTGCGGATCGGCCACGGCCTGCACTTCACGTTCAAGCACCTGCACGTCCTGCTGTGGCACGCGAACCTGCATTTCTGGGCTGCGCAGCGGTTTGGGCGCGACGGGCGCTTCGACGATGCTGACTTCGCGTTCGCGCACCTGGATATCACGCACCTGAGGTGTGCGCACGGCCAGCTCTGGGGTGCGCACCTGGGCAGGCGCCGGCGGCGCGTGCACCGGCTGCACGCTGCGCTCGCGTACGCTGGGCGTGCTGTCCCGCGGCACGACGCTGACTTCGGTTCGCGGCACGCTGACCGGCGGCACCACGAAATCCGTGCTGGCCTGCGCCACCTCGGTGGCCTGGACCGGCGAAGGCGGCGGCGCGGCAACCGGCGCCGGCTCGGCTTCGGCTGGCGGCGGAGGAACACTGGCGGTCGGCGCGGATGCAGGGGAAGATGCGGCGGCTTCGGCAGCCGCCGGACGCGGGGCAGGAGCTGTGGCGGCGTCCGCCTGCTGCCCCGTCGCAACCCGACCTGCCGCAGCGGCCGCAGCGACTTCGGCGCCGGGCTGATCGCCCCCGCCTTCCTGGGTCGCGCGGCCGACGAACTCCACCTGCACGCGCTCGCCCTCGGCGCCCTCTTCGTCTGGCGCAGTGGTGCGGATCACCGCCACCCACAGCAGCAGCATGAAGAACAGCAGGTGCAGCAGTGCGCTGATCAGCGCCGAGGTCCAGCGCATCCAGCGCTGGTCGCGCGGCGCAGCGTCCCAGTCCTGCCAGAACAGACGGCGCAACGCCTGCCACGGTGACAACTGCGGCGATTGGCCTGGCCGGCCGGGCAGCGGACGCGGCAGCAATACCGCAATCACTTCGCGGGCATGCAACGGCCGCGGCAGCGGCCCCAGCGAGCGCAGCCACAGCGCCCAGCCATAAGGCAGGCGCGTGGTCTTCTCAAGGACGGCGCGGGGCTGCTGGCGGGCCAGCAGCAGATCGATGAGTTGCTCGGCCCGGGTCAGAGGCACGCGTCAGCGATCAGGCGACGTTGTCGCGCGGGATGTACGGCGCGTGGCCGCTGTCGTGGTCGGTCGCGTCGCGCACGGCGGTCACGCCCGGCACACGGCCCATCAGGGTCTTTTCGATGCCCTGCTTGAGCGTCACGTCGGCCATGCCGCAGCCCTGGCAACCACCGCCGAAGCGCAGCAGCACCACGCCGTCGGACGAGACTTCCTGCACGGCCACCTTGCCGCCATGCGAGGCCAGCTGCGGATTGACTTCGTTCTCCACCACCCAGTGCACGCGCTCCACCAGCGAAGCCGCATCACCGGGCGCTTCACCCTTGATGCGCGGCGCCTTGATGGTCAGCTGCTGGGCACCTGCAGCGCCGGCGACGATGTCGATCTCGGCACCGTCGAGCCAGCCAACGCTGCCGGCATCGACATAGAGGGTGAAGCCATCGCAGTCCACCGCCCACTCGTCGCCCAGCAGGTCGGTGGGTTCGGCGAATTCCAGCCGGGCGTCGGCGCGCGGGGTACCGGGGTCGACCGCGCTCAGGCGCACGCCCATGCCAGGCACGCCCTCGCGTTCGATCAGCTTGCGGAAATGGGTCTGGGCAGTGTCGGAGATCTGGATCATCAGGCTATTCTAGCCAAGTAAGCGTCAGCCGCTCATTCGGTTTATACACCGTCCGGCGCATTGTTCAGTCAACACGAGGTGGAGATTCCCATGGCCGACCTGATTCCACTGGCCCAGGCCCGTTGCGTGCCACGCAAAGGCAGCGACCACAAGCTCGGCGAAGCCCGCCTGGCCGAACTGCTGCCGCAGGTTCCCGGCTGGGAGCTGAGCGAGGGCGGGCAGGCCCTGACGCGCACCTTCCGCTTCAAGGATTACTACGCCACCATGGCCTTCGTGAACGCGCTGGCCTGGATTGCCCATCGCGAGGACCACCACCCGGACCTGGGCGTGCACTACGACCGCGCGGTCGTGCGCTTTTCCACCCATGACGTGGGCGGTCTGAGCGAGAACGACTTCATCTGCGCGGCCAAGACTTCGGCCCTGACGGAGCAACTGCCATGAACGTACGCTTGCTGAGCCTGTCCCTGATCGCTGCGGCCGGCCTGGCCGGCTGCGGCTCGTCCGAACCGCCGGCACCACCGCCGCCACCGCCGACCGAAGTCGCAGCAGTGAAGACGCCGCCGCCGCAGTACCCGCTTGAACTGGCCTGCATGGGCGTGGGCGGCACCAGTACGTTCAAGGTGACCATCGGCACCGACGGTAAGCCGAGCGAGGTCGCCCTGCTGACTGGCGCGGGCAACCCGCAGCTGGACGAACTGGCCAAAACCGCCGTGCAGGGCTGGCAGTTCAAGGCCGCGACACGCAATGGCCAGCCGGTGCCGGCCACCATCCAGGTGCCGGTCAGTTTCAACCCGCCGCAGCCGAAGCCGGACCAGTGCTTCGCCATTGAAGAGCGCTTGCGCCGCGGCGGCTGATCGCACGCACCCGACGAGGCCAGCCGGCGCCCGCCTCGCCCTCGCCGCCCCGGCCCTGTCCGGGGCGGTTGTCTGTTGACCAGGACTGCGTCGGTAGATGCTGCAGATTCCACCCGAAAACATCTGGATTGCGCTGGCGGTCACCCTCGCGGCCGGCCTCGCCACTGCGATCGGCAGCCTGCTGGTGCTGTTCTCGCGCCGCCCCAACCCGCGCCTGCTGGCCTTCGGCCTGGCCTTCGCCGGCGGCGCAATGGTCTATGTGTCGCTGTCGGAAATCCTCAACAAATCCATTGCTTCGTTCGCACTGGCCCATGGCGAGCGCACCGGCTTCACTTACGGCACCCTGGCGTTCCTGCTGGGCGTGATCGTGATCGTGCTGATCGACCACTTCATTCCCAACCCGCATGACAGCCTGGACAAGCAGGATCCCGCGTTCCGCGAAAACAGCCGCGAGTACCTGAAGCGGGTCGCGCTGCTGACCTCGGTCGCGATCACCGCGCACAATTTCCCGGAAGGGCTGGCGACCTTCTTCGCCACGCTGGAAAGCCCGTCGGTGGGCATGCCACTGGCCTTTGCGATTGCCATCCACAACATCCCCGAGGGCATCGCGATCGCGGTGCCGGTGTACTTCGCCACCCAGAACAAGGCCTATGCATTCAGCGCCAGCCTGCTGTCGGGCCTGGCCGAGCCGGTGGGCGCCGCGCTCGGCTACTGGTTGCTGTCCGGGTCGCTGTCGCACGCCACCTTCGGCTGGGTGTTCGGGCTGATTGCCGGCGTGATGGTGTTCCTGGCACTGGACGAGCTGCTGCCGGCCGCCAAGCGCTATGCCAAGGGTCACGAGACCGTGTACGGGCTGGTGGCGGGTATGGGCACGCTGGCGATCAGCCTGGTGCTGTTCAAATGGTGAGGGGTTTGCGGCCGACGGGCTGAGCCCCTTCGCGGCTGGTACGTCCCACAGTATCGAGAGGTTACGGGCGGGTATGGGCCTACGCTGCGGATGTCCGGGTCCGCCTTGTAGCGAGCCGAGCACCGCAGGTCCGGCGAGGGCGAAGAGGCGCGGGTGTCTGAGCGCAGCGAGTTCCGCGCCGTCCCTCGGCGGACCGAGGAGCGCAGGGCACCGGCGCGCGGCGCCGGCTCGCGGATGGCGGCGTGTTTCTTTGGTTACTTTCTTTGCACGAGCAAAGAAAGTGACAAGCCCACTCTCCGCAGGGAAGCGACGGCGCCGACCGAGCACCCGGCGCCGCCGAACCGCCGTCAGCGCAGGCGGTCCAGCGCCTCGACCAGCTCATCCGCCAGCGGCGCGTTCAGCACATACGGGCTCTTGCCGTCGTCCAGTGCAAACTCCAACGAGGCTGCGTGCAGAAACAGTCGCTTCAGCCCGATCTGCTCACGAAGCCGCTTGTTGACCGCAGGATCGCCATATTTGTCGTCACCGGCCACCGGATGGCCCAGATGCTGGGCATGCACGCGGATCTGATGGGTGCGGCCGGTTTCGATGCGCACCTCGCAGTACGACTGGCCGCCGCGGCGCTCCAGCACCCGGAAGTGACTGATCGATTCCTTGCCGATGGCATTGACCTGTACATGGCGCTCGCCCCCCTGGCGCAGGCCCACGTGCAGCGGCGCGTCGACGGTCATCACGCCGTCCGGCATGCGGCCGGCCAGCAGGGTCAGGTAGCGCTTGCGGATGCCGGCGCCGTGGTCTTCACGCAACAGCGCCTGCAGTTCGCTCAGCGCCGAACGCTTCTTGGCCACGATCAGCAGGCCCGAGGTGTCGCGATCCAGCCGATGGACCAACTCCAGTGTCTGTCCCGGGCGCAACGCGCGCAGGGTCTCGATGGCACCGAAGCTGATGCCGCTGCCGCCATGGCTGGCCACGCCGGAGGGCTTGTTCAGGGCCAGCAGCCGGGCGTCCTCGAAGACGATGGCCTGCTCCAGGCGGCGCATGAACGCCTCTGGCGGGCCGGCCTTGTCTCCCTCCTCGCTGAGACGGACCGGCGGCACACGCACCTCATCGCCCGCCTCCAGCTTGCGCTCGGCCTTGGCGCGGCCGCCGTTCACCCGAACCTGCCCACTGCGCACCAGCTTGTACACCAGACTGCGCGGAGCTCCCTTCAGCTGGCCGAGCAGGAAGTTGTCCAGGCGCTGGCCGGCGCGGTCGGCGGGAACGGTGATCATGCGCACGGAAGGCTTGTCGCCAGCGGGTTTGGTCGGGTCTTGGGCGGTCATCAGGCTGTTTATTCTGTTACACTCGGGGGGCGAGATAAGGGATTGATTTCGTTGGAAGTTACTCAGGGCCAGAAGCCCAGCTTCCGACGAATCCGGCACAGTGCGCGACCACCGCCCGCGGGGCGGCCATGTTAGCGGCTCACCGGCCTTCCCGGCCATCGCCGGATGCCTGACACGCAACCGTGCTGAACATGTCCCGCGTGGCGCTCCAGCCTGGCTGACAGCTGCCTGCGGCCCTGCAACACCCAAAAACCCATAAGAGTGAAGCGCTCCCGCGGCCTGCCGTGGTGTCGTAGCGCTGGAAACCCAAGCCGCCCTCCCCGCGCTTGCGCGAATGGGCGGCGAGCCGTGTCCAGAGGCGAAACCCCATGGCGTTCCGCGCGGTAGCCGCTTGCGAGGAACGCAACAATGAAGCGAA
The DNA here is from genome assembly GCF_047520755.2 of Stenotrophomonas sp. FR010. NCBI lineage: Bacteria > Pseudomonadati > Pseudomonadota > Gammaproteobacteria > Lysobacterales > Lysobacteraceae > Stenotrophomonas > Stenotrophomonas sp. FR010. Next base: position 157,840 of record NZ_JAXBQT020000001.1, read on the forward strand.
TGCTGATCAACGCCACGCAGGCTGAAGAGCTGCGTGTTGCCATCGTGGATGGCCAGTCGTTGTATGACATCGACATCGAACAGCCGTCGAAGGAACAGAAGAAGTCCAACATCTACAAGGGCCGGATCTTCCGCATCGAGCCCTCGCTGGAAGCCGCCTTCGTCGAGTATGGCGGTGGCCGCCATGGCTTCCTGCCGCTGAAGGAGATTTCCCGCGACTACTTCCAGGCCGGTGTCGACCACAACAAGGCCGGTATCCGCGAGCTGCTGAAGGAAGGCCAGGAGATCGTTGTCCAGGTCGACAAGGAAGAGCGTGGCAACAAGGGCGCCGCCCTGACCACGTTCATCTCGCTGGCCGGCCGCTACATGGTGCTGATGCCGAACTCGCCCAGCGCCGGCGGTGTGTCCCGCCGCATCGAGGGCGAAGACCGTGCCGCGCTGAAGGAGGCCCTGGACAAGCTGAACATTCCCGACGACATGGGGGTGATCATCCGCACCGCCGGCGTCGGTCGCGATGCGGAAGAGCTGCAGTGGGACCTGGACTACCTGCTCAACGTCTGGCGCGCCATCGCCGAAGCCGCACTGAGCAAGCCGGCCCCGTTCCTGATCTACCAGGAATCGCGCCTGATCGTGCGCGCCCTGCGTGACTACCTGCGCGCCGACATCGGCGAGATCCTGGTGGACACCGAGGAGATGTACGAGCACGCCCGCGAGTTCATGCAGCAGGTGATGCCGCAGACCCTGCGCAAGCTCAAGCACTACAAGGACGACATCCCGCTGTTCAACCGCTTCCAGATCGAGTCGCAGATCGAAGGTGCCTACGAGCGCAACGTGCGCCTGCCGTCGGGTGGCTCGATCGTGGTCGACCAGACCGAAGCACTGACCGCAGTCGACGTGAACTCCTCGCGCGCCACCAAGGGCAGCGACATCGAGGACACCGCGTTCCAGACCAACCTGGAAGCGGCCGAGGAAGTGGCTCGCCAACTGCGCCTGCGCGACCTGGGCGGCCTGGTGGTGATCGACTTCATCGACATGGCCTCCAACAAGCACCAGCGCGAGGTCGAGAACCGCCTGGCCAACGCGCTGAAGTACGACCGTGCCCGCGTGCAGGTCGGCCGCATCTCGCGCTTCGGCCTGCTGGAAATGAGCCGCCAGCGCCTGCGCCCGAGCCTGGGCGAATCCAGCCAGATCGTCTGCCCGCGTTGCGACGGCCACGGCCGCATGCGCAGCGTCGAGTCGCTGTCGCTGTCGATCATCCGCGTCGCCGAAGAGCACGCGATGAAGGAGAACACCGGGCAGGTGCTGGTCCAGGCGCCGGTGGAGATCGCCAACTACCTGTTGAACGAGAAGCGCAGCGCCCTGCGCGAGATCGAGCAGCGCCACGAAGCGCCGATCGTGATCGTCGCCGACGAGCAGCTGCACACCCCGCACTATGCCGTCACCCGCCTGCGTGAGAACGAGCTGGGTGAAGAGAGCAGCAAGCCCAGCTACCAGCGCGGCACCCCGCGCAAGCTGCCGGTGCACGCCCTGACCAAGGGCCAGCTGAACATCCCGCCGCCGGCCGTGACCCAGGTCAAGCACACCTCTCCCGCCCCGGTGCGCGAGGAAGCGGCTCCGGCTGCAGCCGCTCCGGCTCCGGTCGTGGCAGCGCCAGTGGCGCCGGCTTCGAGCGGCGGCGTGATCGGTTGGCTCAAGCGCGTGTTCGGTGGCGAGCCGGCACCGGCGCCGGCTCCGGCCGCCCCGGCTCCGCGCCAGCAGCAGGACGGTGGTCGCAAGGACCGCAACAAGGATCGCAACAAGGATCGCAAGGACCGTCGCGACGAAAACCGTGGCAACGGTGGCAACGGCAACGCGCAGCAGCAGAAGGATGGCGGCAACCGCAAGGACCGTGCTGAGCAGCGCAACAAGGACGGCCGCAACGGCAACAACGGCAACAACGGCAATGCCCAGCAGCAGCCGCAGCAGGGCAGGCAGAAAGAGCCGCAGCAGAAGGATGGCCAGCAGCAGCCGCAGCAGCAGAACAAGCCGCGCAACGAGCAGCAGGGCCAGAACCAGAACCAGCCGAAGCTGAAGCAGCCCAAGCAGCCGCGCCAGCAGCAGGACGGTGACAAGCCGGCCGAAAAGCCGCAGCGCAGCGCCGCCGAGCTGCCGGCCGAGGCCGTGGCGGCAGCCGTAGCCGCTACGGCCGTCGCTGCCAACGTCGTGACCGCGCAGGAAGCCACTGCGCCGGTGGCGCCGGTTGCACCGGCTGCCTCCGCTCCGGCGGCAGTCACTGCACCGGCCGACAGCACTGCCAACGCCGCCAATGAGGCCGAGGCGATTGCCGTGACCGGTGAAGAGGCTGCCCTCGACGCCAACGGCGAGCAGGCCGGTGAAGGCGCAACCCGCCGCCGCCGTGGCCGTCGTGGTGGCCGTCGCCGCCGTCGTGGTGGCGCCGAGAACGCTGCCGGCAGCGATGGCCTGGGCGATGATCAGGACGACGCGGACGACGGTGATGACACCGATGCCGCTGATGTCGCCGGGCAGAGCAACGACAGCGTTGCCGGGACCACTCCGGTGGCCGCGGCACAGCCGGCGCGTTCGCAGCCGGAGTTCGAATTCGATGACGAAGCCGAACCGACCGCTGCCGAAGCCGAGAAGCCGGTCCGCGCCGCCGCCGCTGCTGTCGCCGCACCGGTCGCGGTGGTGAGCAGCGCCGTGATCGACGCTCCTGCACCGGTCGTGGCGAAGGTACAGGCTCCGGTCGAAGCCGTCGCCAAGGCCGAACCGGCGGCGTCGCCGGTGCAGACCAGCATGCTTGATGCCATCGACGCTGCAACCCCGGCCCAGCCAGCGGTAGCGGCAGCCCCGGCGGTCGAAGCGAAGCCGGTGGTGGTTGAGGCTGCCCCGGTCGCTGAAGCCACTGCGGTGGTCGAAGTGAAGTCGGCCGTGGCCGAGGCCGAGGCTGCTGCGGTCGTGGAATCGAAGCCGGAGATCGCTGAAGCCGCTCCGGCGGTCGAAGCCAAGCCGCTGGCCGTTGAGGCTGCCCCGGTGGCGGAAGCCGCTCCTGCGTTTGAAGCCAAACCGGTCGTCGAGACCGCACCGGTCGCCGAACAGCCGGTCGCGCCGGTGGCAGTTGAAGCGGCACCGGTGGAAGCTGCGGCCCCGGTTGCCGATGCAGTGGTGACACCGTCGATCGATCCGGTCGCCGATGGCCACGCCGATGCGGCAGCCCAGGCGGCCGAAGCCAAGGCCGACGAAGAAGACGAAGAAGGCGAAGAAGGCGCCAAGCGCACGCCGCCGGCGAACTGATCGCGCTTTGATCGCGTGAAAAAGCGGCGGGGATCGATGATCCCCGCCGCTTCTGTTTGTGCGCCGGGCGCGTGCAGCGCTCTGGGAGGCCAACCCTGGTCGGCGCCGTTGTTGGAGCGAACGCGGACACGTCCGTGCCAACCCAGGGTGGCACCTACCAGGACATCAGCGCGTCGGAGCGAACTGCAGGCGGGTCCACACGCCGTAGTGGTCCGAGGCCCAGCGACCGCTGTCATCGGGCTGGTCGAACAGGAGCTTGGCCTCACGTGCAACCATCGCGTCCTGCTGGAAGAAGATGTGGTCGATCCGCGAGGCCACCGGGTAGTAGTGCCTGTTCAGCGTACTGACCCCGGCCAGGTCGGTGTTGACGTGCACGCTGCCGTAGCTGTCACCGTAATGGCTGCGCAGCTCGCTCAGGTCACTGGCATCGACCAGTGCGTTGAAGTCGCCCGCGATCACCACCGGTGCGCCGGCCGAGGTGCTGGCGATGAAGCGCAGCAGGTCCTCGACCTGGGTGCGACGGATGCGCTGGCCATTCTCGTCGCTGCGCTCGTTGAAGTGGGTGGCATAGACGTTGACCGCCTTGCCGTCCACATCGATGCGCAGATGGGCGACCGTCCGATAATCGTCCAGCGGCCGCAACAGGTGCTCACCTTGGGCGAGGATCGGGCGCCGGCTCAGCAGCGCGTTGCCGTAACGTTTCGGCGCGCCCACCGGATCGGTGGAGACGAAGATGTACCTGTAGCCCAGCTGGCTGGCCAGCCACTGTGCCTGGTTGCGCACGTTACGGCGTTGGATCACCTCCTGCAGGGCAACCGCATCCGGCTGCAGGCGCTTGAGTTCGGCCAGGATGGTGCGGCGGCGGCTCGGCCAGTCCTCGCGGTCGTGATGCAGGTTGAAGGTCACCATGCTCATGCCTGGCGCGCTGGCGACGTCAGCCGCCGTCGCGGCGGTTGGCACGGCTGCCATCACGGCACCCGGCAATGCCAATGCAATGGCCAGTCCCAGGGCACGCACGGCCGCGCGCACCCTTGCCCCCTGCTGCTTCATCGTTACTGCCCCTTGCGCTCGGCGCGGCGCACCGCGCCCGGTACATCGATCTCGACCCGCGCCGGCAGCTGGTGCACGTGCAGTTCCCTATTGGTCCATTCGGCCGCTTCGCCGTTGATGGTCGCCTCGCCCGGATCACCGGCGTACGGCCACGGCAAGACCACGCCACCGACCGGTGGCACCAGGCCCGGCTGCACCTCCAGCACCAGCTGCTTGTCGCTGCGCTGCAGGTGGTAGTTGAGCTGGCCCTGCGGCGTGCGCAGGCCCTGCACGGCGATGCCCTCGCCCTGCAGCCAGGCGGTCGGAATGCCGGCGGCCAATACCAGCGCATCGTCCATGTCACGGCTGTAGGCGAACATGTCCAGGGCCGAGCGCACGAAGTCCGAGGCCACCCAGGCATGCGGCAGGTCACCGACGAAGAACGGCTTGCGTGGCGTGCGCGAGACCACTTCGGCCCACTGGTTCCAGGCCTGCGGCGTACGGTCCTTGAAGAAGAACTCAGTCGCCTGCCAGGCGCGATCGCGCCAGCCGAGGCGGACGAAGGCGGCCACGTTGCGCCACTCGTAGGGCGTGTAGTCCTTCCACTCGCGCTTGCCATCGCGACGGGCCACGAACTCCTTCCAGTAGCGCTCGAAGGTGGCATCGAGCGCCTGCTGCGGAAGGCGCCCCTGTTCACCGCCCGGAGCCAGCGCGATGGTGGTCGAGGTCGCATCGAAATCGCCCAACTCGGCCGAGCCCGGCAGGTAATCGATGTTGTGCTGCTGCATCGCCGACAGCAGTGAGGCCTGCAGGTCATCACGGAACTGGTCACGCGATTCGGCAATCTGCATGGCTTCGACCTTGCCCAGCTGGGCCGCCAGCGATGCCGCATCCTTGTAGCCGCGCAACGCCCAGAAATTGTCCCAGTACGAATGCATCGGCTTGGCCGAATAGCCTTCATGGCTGATAGAGGCCGGCATCATCCCGTAGAACGCCGGATTGCGCGCCCGATTCTCGTCCGTGCGCTCGCTGGCGCGCAGTTGCTCCATGTAGTTATAGGCGCCCTGCACATGCGGCCACATCAGTTCGGCGAAGGTGCTGTCACCGGTATAGCGCCCATATTCGGCAATGCTGTAGATCAGCTCGCCATGGCTGTCGTTCTCCGGCACCGGATCGCTGCCACGTGCATCGACACAGCACGGCACCTTGCCATTCTCGAACTGATAGGGCGCATACCAGTTGATGTAATCACGCACCGCATCACTGCGCCCCATGCGCAGAAGGCCCTCGGAAATCATCGCGCCATCGCGGATCCAACTGCGCGCGTACGAGCGCGTGCCCGGCTGCAGTCGCGGGCCGACCCGCGAGATCAGCATGTGCGCCACGGCGGTGCGCAGGGTATCGACCAGTGCCTGGCCCGCAGCCGGTACCTGCAACGAGACCACCCCCAGCTTCTGCCGCCACTGCTCTGCGACCTGCGCCTGCGCCTTGGCCACATCCAGCGCCTGCGGCGCCCAGCCTCCGGTCTGTGGCAACACCACCGCCACTTCTCGGCTCTGGCCAGGCTCCAGCCTGATCGTATACAGCAGCGCACCGGACGCCATGCCGGTGCTGTCCTTCACCGCCGTGCTGGCCGGGTATTTCCCGGAGGCCAGATGCATCGCGTCGAGCTTGCCATCGAACGTGCTGGCGAAGCGCGCATCCGGCACCTGCAACGGATAGATGCGCGGCTCACCGTTGATGCGCACCAGCTGTTCGCCCACATCCAGCGCATCGATGCGGCTGAAGCCGCCGACGGTGTTGAGGAACTGGGTCGGCGGGTTCACCTGCCACGGCCGGATCGCGAGCGCCAGGGTGTACTCGTGCGCCACCTTGTCCGGATTGCTCAACCGGTAGCGACCGATCAGCTGCGCGCGCTCCGGCGTGCCCTGCACGAAGCTGGTTACCGCCAAGCCGGCCTTCTCGTGCACCCAGTCGACATTGGCGATGGGCAGGTAGCGATCCTGCAGCGACTGGGTGATGGCCACCTTAGACCAGTCCAGCAACTTGCCGTCCACGCGGATGAACGGCTCGATGCTGAAACTGCCCTTGGCCGGTTCCAGCGCACCGTCCTCGCTGATCAGTGCCTGCTCCTGGCCGCCATCGAGGCCGAGCAGGGTCCAGTACGGCTGTTCGCCCACATATGCGCGCGGCAGCGAGCCGCGCGGCAGGTCGGCCGCCACCGAGGACAGGAATGCGTTCGGCGTGGCCGCGAACGCCAGCGGCTTGAGCGTGATGTCACGGATGCCATAGCGCCAGTTCGGGCCATCGTGCAGATCGAAGCGCACGTAGCGCGCGTCGGTATCCGGCAGCGCCAGCCAGTCGCGGCCGCCCGCACCGCCGGCCACCTCGCGCACGGTGCGCCAGTCCCGGCCATCCTCGGACGTACGCACGGTGTAGCGATTGGCTTCCAGGTTCGGCAGCCAGTCAATCACCGCACCGCCGATCTCGCGGCTCTTGTGCAGGTCCAGGCTGATGGTCTGCTGCTTGACCCCGCCACTGATCCAGAACGTATCACTCTTTCCGTCAATCATCCGGTCCTGCAGCGCGGTGGCGGTGTCGGCGATCACCGATGGCACCAGCGCCGAATCATCCTGCGGCGGCAGGCCCTGCAGGGTCAGCTTGTCGAAGCACACCGTGCCGCGGCCGCCGACCTTGCTGTAGATCGTGAACTCGACCGCAGCGCTGCGCGCCATCTCCTTCTCCGGCGACGGCCCCCACGCCTTGTCGATCTGGCGACGGCGGTATTCGACCGGCGTCCACGCCTTGGGGAAGCTGTAGCCCGGGTGATTGACCCACCAGACATTATCGCCGCTGGCATCGATCAGCTTGAACTGCAGGTCGTTGCCCGGCGAATCTCCCCGCAGCTGGAAGCCGAAGCGGTAGTTGGCCGGGTACTCGATGCCCAGCGCGCGGCGGATGCCGACGTAGCCCGACACCTTGTGGAAATCGTAGTCCAGGCACAGCGCGCGGCCGCCACCGGCACCGCTCACCGGCCGCAGCGAACCGCTGACCTGGTCGGACAGCACCAGCTTCCAGGCGCCGATGTCGTCGAAATCGTCCAGTACCTTCGGCGCCGGCAGTGCCGGTGGTGCGGCGATCGCCAGGGAAGTCCACAACAGGCCCAGTCCAACGGCGATCGCTCGCTTCATCCCTTGACGCTCCCCAGCAACAGACCTTGGATGTAGTAACGCTGCAGCACCAGGAACAGTGCCAGCACCGGAACCACGGTGACGACCGCGCCAGCCATCATCATTTCCACGTCCATGATGTGCTCGCGCGAGAGGGTGGCCAGCGCCACCGGCAAAGTGTAGTGCTCCTGGTCGGTCAACACGATCAGCGGCCACATGAAATCGTTCCATGCACCCATGAAGGTGAAGATCGCCAGGGTCACCAGTACCGGCTTGAGCATCGGCAGCACGATCTGGAAGAAGATGCGCAACTCCCCCGCGCCGTCGATGCGCGCCGCTTCAAGCAGCTCGTCCGGGATCGAACGCGCGTACTGGCGCACCAGGAAGATGCCGAACACGCTGGCCAGCGCCGGCACGATCACCCCGCCAAAGCTGTTGACCAGGCCCAGCTGCTTCATCAGCAGGAACAGCGGCAGCATCGCCACCTGCGCCGGAATCACCAGTGCTGCCATCAGCACCTGGAACAGGCGTTCGCGGCCAACGAAGTTGAGCTTGGCGAAGGCGTAGCCGGCCATGGTGTTGAGCAGCAGCGAACCCAGCGTGATAGCCAGCGACACCAGCAGGCTGTTGGCGAAGTTGCCGCCCATGCCGGTGCGCGCGAACAGCTCGTGGTAGTTGTGCGTGGTGATGCTCGAAGGCAGCAGTGGCGGCGGGAAATGACTGGCCTCACCCTGCGGCATGAACGAGACCGAGAGCATCCACAGCAGCGGTGCAAGGCTGACCAGGGCCAGCACCAGCAGCGCACCATTGATCATCCACGGATACCAGCGCGACTGGCCGATTTCACGACTCATACCAACTGCCTCTTGCGGCCGAAACGCAGCATCACGGTGGTCACCGCCAGGATGATCAGGAACAGCAGGAACGCTACAGCCGATGCGCGTCCCAGGTTCCACCACTTGAAGCCTTCCTCGAACATGAAATACAGCACGCTGACGGTGCTCTGCAGTGGATCGCCGCGGGTCATGACGTACGGCTCGGCGAACAGCTGGAAGTAGCCGGACACGGTGATCACCCCGACCACCAGCAGTACCGGGCCGAGCATCGGCAGGGTGATGTGCAGGAACTGCTTCCAGCGCGAAGCACCGTCGATGCGCGCGGCTTCGTACAGGTCATGCGGGATCGCCTGCAGGCCGGCGAGGAAGATCACCATGTTGTAACCGAAGTTCTTCCACACCGCGAACAGCATGATGGTCGGCATGGCCCAGTTGGGATCACCCAGCCAGTCGATCGGACTGATGCCCAGGTGGCCCAGCCCGTAGTTCACCAGGCCATAGCTGGTATGGAACAGGTAGCGCCAGATCACCGCCACCGCCACCAGCGTGGTCACCACCGGCGCGAACAGTGCCGTACGGAACAGCGCCTTGAAGCGCGCGGCCGGTGCGTTGAGCAGCATGGCCGCGCCCAGCGACACGCCGATCGACAACGGTACGCCGATCAACACGAAGTAGGTGGTGTTCCACAGCGACTTCCAGAACATCGGCGTCTGCAGCAGGTCGATGTAGTTCCCCAGGCCGACGAAGCGCAGGTTACTGCTGTCGGCCAGTGCATAGAGGTCGAAGTCAGTCACGCTCAGCGCCAGCGCCGAGGCGACCGGCAGGCCGAAGAACACGCCCAGCACGATCAGCGAGGGGCCGGCGAAGATCCAGCCGGCCAGCGAAGTACGTTTCATTGCGCGCTCCCGGCGGCCACTGCGCTGCTCGAGCGCGGCGACGGCGCGCGCTGCTGCAGGCGTTGTTGTTCATGCATCCAGCGGCGCTTGGCCAGCACCTTGTCCACGCGCTGGTCCAGTTCGGCCACGGCCTTGTCCTGCGGCAGGCCACCGCGCACGACCTTCTCGGTGACAATGCGCATTTCCTGCACGATGCGCTCCCATTCGAGCACCTTCGGCGTCGGCTTGACCCGCTCCAGCTGATCACGGAACGCGGCGGCCAGTGGATCGCTGGCCAGCGACGGCGCGTTCCAGGCACTGCGGCGCGGCGGCAGATCGCCGATGATCGAATGGAAGCGTGCCTGGATTTCCGGGCGCGACAGGAATTCGATCAGCTTCCAGGACGCCTCCTTCTGCTGCGATTTGCGGAAGATCACCAGGCTGGTGCCACCGGCGATGCCCGCGCCCGGACCGTCCGGCCCCGGCAGCGCAGCGGTGCCCCACTGTCCTTCCAGTTCCTTCGGCTGCAGTTTCTTGAACTCGCGGATGTTCCAGGGACCGGAGATGTAGAACACGTTGAAGCCGCGGAAGAATTCATCCCAGACGTTAGAGATCTGTGTCTCGGACATCTTCGGCGCCCAGCCCTGCTCGAACATGTTGGCGTAGAAGGACAGCGTGCGGCGGAACCCCGGGCTGGCGAAATTGCCGCGGGTATCGTCGTCGCGCAGCAGCGGATCGGGCTGCTGCAGGGCCAGCGACAGCTGCTGCTCGAACTCATTGATCGGCATCAGCACCGCGTAGCGGTTCGGGCCCTGCATGCGCTTGATCGCCGCCATCTGCTCGTCCCACTCGGCCCAGGTACGCGGCGGGTGGTCGTAGCCGGCCTTGGCCAGCAGGTCCTTGCGGTAGTAGATCAGGCGCGTATCGACGTACCACGGCACGCCGACCAGCTCGCCGTGGATCACGTTGGTATCCCAGATGCCCTGGAAGTAATCTTTCGGATCGACCACAGTGGAGCGCTGCACGAACGGCTGCAGCGGGGTCAATGCATCGAGTTCGGCGAACTCCGGCACCCAAGTGTTGCCGAGCTGGCACACGTCCGGCAGGCCATCGGCGGCGAACGCGGTCAGCAGCTTTTCGTGCGCGGCGGTCCACGGGATGTTCTGCACATCCACCCTGATGCCGGGATTTTCGGCCTCGAACTCGTGGATCAGCTCGCTGACCACCTCGGCTTCGCGGCCCATCGCCCAGAAGCGCACGGTGGTGGTGCCCGGTTCGGTGCGGGCGCAGCCGGCCACGGCCAGGGCGGCCAGGGCAGGCAGCGCCCAGCGGCGCAGGCGGTCGATCCAGTTCGGCATCGGGTTACTTGCCCTGGCCTGTGGTGCGGTTGGCATTGTTCTTCTGTTCCTGCGCGGCAGCCGCGCGTGATTCGGCGATACCCACCGCGCGTGCTGCCGCGGCCTTTTCGTCCTTCTGCAGTTCCAGCGGCTGGAACGACCCTTCCGGCGCCAGCCAGCCGCCGCTGAATCCGGCCCGCTCCAGGCCCTTGCGGATGTACGGATTCTTCTTCATCACTTCCCAGACGAAGTCGTTGCGGTAGTTGGCGATCATGGTCAGGATCGGCCCCTGGTCGATGGCGATGTAGTCGCTGGCGACCCAGCCGCGATCCGGGACCAGGCGACCGGTCTTGATCGGGATGTCATAGTTGAAGCTGGGATTGAACGAATCCAGGAAGCCGTAGCTGGAATAGATGTAGTCCCCGTAACGCTTGTGCATTTCCAGCGTGGCCGGGATCACCTGCTCGGGCGCGAACACCACCGAGGCGATTGCCGCAGTCGGGGCAATGGTGCCGTCATCGAAGTTCTCGCGCAGGCCGGCGCCGCGCGAGGAGTAGTGGCGGAACTGGCGCTGTTCGCCGCGGTACTCCTGCGTGGTGTTCTGCGGGCCATCGCTGGCGGTCAGGCCCCACACGTTCTCGCCATAGTCCTTCCACTGCATCGGGTTGGCGATGGCGTACTCGCGCTGGGCCAGCGCGGCCGAGCGGCTGTTGAGGAAATAGGTGCTGCCGCGCTCGCGCATGTACGCGTCCTGGATATCGCGGAAATCGATCCAGACGTGGCTGTACTGGTGGCCGAACAGCGGGCCGAAGGACAGGTATTCCTGGCCCTGGTAGACACCCCAGTCGTTGTCATAGGTGCGCGTCCACACCGTCCACGCGTCCGGGCTGACCGGGTGCGTGGGCGAGCCCAGGGCGAGGATGTAGACCATCATCGCCTCGTTGTAGCCCATCCAGTCGTGGTCGATGAAGCCGCTCTCGGGGAACCAGCCCATCGAGATCAGCGGTGCACGCTGCTGCAGCCACGGCCAGTCGACCTTCTTGTACAAGGTATCGGCAATCTGGCGGATTTCCTTCTCGCGCGGATCGTCACCGTCGTAGTACGACTGCGCGAACAGCACGCCCATCATCAGCAGTGCGGTATCCACCGAGGACAGTTCGACCCAGCTGTCGTAGCGACGGCCTTCCTGCATGTCCAGGAAGTGATAGTAGAAACCCTTGTAGCCCGCCTTGCCGGTGCGCTGCGGGCCCATCGGCACGTCGCGGAAGAATTTCAGGGTGGTCAGGGTCCGGTCGATCGCCTGGTTGCGGCTGACCCAGCCGTTCTCGATACCGATGGGATAGGCGGTCAGCGCGAAACCCACCGACGCGATGCTGGCGAACGGCCGCGACGGATAACGGTCCGGGGTCAGGCCATTGATCTCGTTGGTGGTGTCCCAGAAGAACTGGAAGGTGCGGCGCTCGATGTCATCGAACAGCGGCGGCAGCTCCGGCTTCATCGGCCGCGGCGGTGCATCGGCCTCGATCAGGATCACCGGCGGACGCGGCTTGGCAGGCTCCTGCTGGGCCGGCTGGCAGGCGGCGACGGCCAGGCTCAACGCTGCCGCGGACAACAGATGGCGTGCCTGCATGGCGCGGTTCCTCCGGTGGTCTGATCGATGGGAAAGCATACCGTCCAATGATCTGAAATCGTTTACAAGATGCGCTCTTAAAAAACCACGAAAAACGTGGTTTGACACCGCGATCATTGCCCACGCCGCTGCCCCCTGCCCGGCAGCGGCGTGGGCAATGGACCGGCACGGGGCCGGCCATTGCCGTTCTCACACAATCGATGCCGCCGGCGGACCGGCGGCATCGGATACAGCAACAGGCGGCGCCGCTTAGAAGCGGAAGCCCACTTCGGCCTTGACCTGGCGCGGAGTGCCGATGATGTCGCCGGTCTCGTTGTAGCTGGCCTGCAGCTTGCCGTTGGTCTTGACGTAGTTGTAGGTGGAGAAGTTGTCGAAGTTGAACACGTTGATGATGTCCAGGCGGGCGTACAGCTCGGTGTTGCCCGCCAGCTTGAACGTCTTCGTCGCCTGCAGGTCGACCGAACGGTAGCCGAAGATCTTGCCACCCACCAGGAACTTGCCGGTTGCGTTGGGCACGGCCGCCTGCGGGGTCGGCAGGGTGTAGCCGCTGGCCTGCATCACCGGGTACCAGTCGTTGACGGCGGTCGGGGTGGCCAGGGTGATCTTGCCGCCGAAGGTGATGCCCCAGAAGCCCGCGTACGAACCGGTCACCACCAGGCGGTGGCGCGGTGCGCCGTTGGAGCGGATGGTCGGGTAGTCACCGATCAGACCGCGATCAAAGGCGTACTTCTCGTTGATGTCGCGGTTGTGGCGCGCGGTGGTCCAGGTATAGGCGATCGAGGTGCCCCAGCCGCTTTCCTTGGTGAACGGCTTCTGCGCCGACAGCAGGACCTGGGTGGCACGGGTCTTGATGCCCTGCTGGCCGATGATCAGGCTGCCGAAGCCCGGTACGTTGCAGCTCCAGGCCTGGCTCAGGCCCGGGGAGGTGCCACCGCACAGGCGCGGATCATCGAAGAACTGGCCGGTCGGATAACGGTTGCCCAAGGTGAAGGCGAAGCCGTCGTAGCTCAGGGTACGTGCGATGGTGGCGTCGGTCAGCCAGTCGCCGATCTGGTTGCTCATGCCCAGGCTGAACTGGTCCGAGTACGGCGCCTTCAGCTTGTTGTTCAGCAGGTCCACTTCCAGGCCGGCATTGCTGGTCGCGCCGACCAGTGCCTGCAGGTTGCCGATGCCGTTGAGCAGGTTCGGGTTCCAGTCATAGCAGGCAGCCTGGCCGTTGATGCAGGCGCCGGTGGCCGGGTTGCGGAAGTAGATGGTCGGCTGCGGCAGGGCCAGCTTGGTGGTTTCCAGCTGCAGGTTGTCGAACAGGTCGCGGTCGTAGGAACGACCAGCACCACCATGGATCACGTGCTGCTCGTCGGCATTGATGTCATACGAGAAGCCCAGGCGCGGCTGCCAGGCATCCTTGAATGCCTTGCGGTTGTGACCGTTGCTGATGTAGTCGCTGATGTCCAGGCCGCCCAGTGCCAGCGAATCGGCATAGGTCTGGCCGGCGGGAGCGCGCGGATCCTGCGAATAGATGGCGTCGACCACCTGCTGCGGGGTCACGAAGTCCAGGTAGGACGGGGTCTTTTCGTAGTCCCAGCGCAGGCCGATGTTCAGCTGCAGGTGATCGTTGACCTGCCAGTCGTCCTGGATGAACACGCCGTACTGCTTGGACTTCGAACGCACTTCGCCGGACACGCCGGTCACGCCGGTCACCGGCTTGACGAACTGCGCCTTGTACGGAATGGAATCGGGGAAGTCCGGATCGCCCAGCGAGTAGGTGAAGGTCGGATTGATCTGCGCCGCATCGGATGCGTACAGGTCGATCTGCTTGTACTTCACGCCCATCTTGATGGTGTGGTCACCGGCCCACTGGATGCCATCCAGGGTCAGGTTGTCTTCGATCGACCAGCCCTTCTGGCCCTTCACCTGCGAATCCAGTGCCGAGGCGCCACCGATCTTCACGATGGTGCGGTCTTCGGGGCCGTCCGGTGCGGTGTAGGTGATGCCGTTGGCCAGCGTCAGCGGCGTCGGGTTGTTGAACGAATCCTCGTGGGTGACCATCAACTCGTTGTAGTAGCGCTCACCGCTGTGGTTCCAGCGCAGGGCGTAACGACGGTCGGTGTTGACCACTTCACGGCCGGCTTCCGGCGAGGTCTGGCCACTGAACTGCGACTGGGTTTCGTCGCGGTCCTGGAAGGTCAGCTCGATGCGATCGTTGTCGGTCGGCTCGAAGTCGATCTTGCCGAAGATCAGGTCCTGCTGGAACGGCTGGCTGGCCGGGCCAAGGCCGGCGGCGCCGGCCGGCGGCAGCAGGCCGGCAGCGCCGGTGACCGCGCCATCCGGCGCGATGGTGACCGGCAGGTCGAAGCGCTTGGCTTCGTAGGTCACGAAGAAGTGCGCCTTGTCCTGGATGATCGGGCCGCCCAGGGCGAAGCCGTATTCCTTCTCGGCCGAGACCATCTTCTCCTTGCCACCCTGGCGCTCGGCCGGGGTCTTGGCACGCATGTCTTCATCGGTGTAGCGGTAGAACGCCTCACCCTTGAACTCATTGGTGCCGGACTTGGTCGCAGCCGTCACGGCGGCGCTCGACACCTGGCCATACTCGGCCTTGTAGTTGCCGCTGATGACCTTGTATTCGCCGATGGCCAGCTGCGGGAACGGGTTACCGGCGCTGCCGGACTGGCCGGCCACGCCGCCGCCCTTGACGTAGCTCTTCTGGCCGACGCCGTCGATGTAGACGTTGGTGCCATCTGCATTGGTTGCGCCGCCGCGCAGCGAGGTGTTGCCCTTGGCATCGCGGGTGAAGATCAGGCCCGGCACCGCGTCGGCGAACTCCAGGAAGTTGCGCGACACCTGCGGGGTGGTCTGGATCTGCTGCAGGCTGACGGTCTTGCCAACTTCGGAGGTGCGCACTTCCTGCAGCAGGGTCGGCGCAACAACGTTGACGGTGTCCAGGTTGGTGGCCGCGGTCGAGCCCGGGGTGCTGCTGGCTGCGCCAGCGAAGTTCAGCGTCGCGGTCGAAGCCACGGTGACGGTGACCTTCTGGGTCTGGCCGTTGGCGACCACGTTGTACGTGCCCGGATCCAGGCCCATCAGCGAGTAGCTGCCGTCGGCGCGGATGGTGCCACGGCGGACGGTACCGGTGGCCACGTTGGTGGCGGTCACTTCGGTGCCGGCCTGGGCACCGGCAACCTGGCCGCGCAGGCTGGCGTTGGCCGACTGCGCCATGACGTTCGGGGCGGCAGCCAGCATCAGGCAGCTGACCAGAGCGGTGCTCAGCAGCCGGCGCGCCGGCATGCGGAAGGTGGTATGCATCATCAACTCAATCTCCGGGTGGCGGTAACCGCTTGCGCGGTCCCTGCGATCAGTCAAAAAAAAGAAGAAACGCCTCTGGCTTCAACGGCCGGATGGCGGAGTGGTGGAATCGCGAACAATCAAGCGGGGAACCAGGGTCTGCTTGTCCCCTGCCCCATCCGTGGAGGTGCCGTCCATCAACTGCATCAGACGCGTCATGGCCCGGTCGCCGAGCTCGGCGATGCTGACCTGCATGGTGGTCAGCGACGGGTGGACGAAACGCGCCAGTGGAATGTCATCGAAACCCGCCAGGGCCACATCGGCCGGCACACGGACCCCTGCCTGCGTGAACGCATACAGGCAGCCCAGGGCCATCATGTCGTTGGCGGCGAATACGGCATCGGGCAGCGCTCCGGCTGCCAGCAACTCCTGACCGGCACGATGGCCGGAAGCTTCGTCGAAATCACCGGGCAACTCGATGCCTTCGGCGCCACCGCCAGAAGCCGCCAGCGCGTCACGGAAGCCGCGCAGGCGCTCGCGCGCGTCGAAGTTGAGGTCCGGACCAGAAATGAAGGCAATGCGGCGGTGGCCGGCATCCAGCAGGTGGCGGGTCATCGCCATTGCGCCGGCGTGGTCGTCGATGCTCAGCACCGGGTGGTCCTGGCCGGGCAGATAGGTGTTGATCAACACCGTCGGCAACGACTGCGGCAGGTTGTCGGTCAGGAAGCCCGGGCTCTCGGCATAGGGCGAAAGCACCAGCAGGCCGTCGACGCGGCCGCGCATGGCACGCAGGGCGGCGCCCTGCTGTTCCTGGTCACCGTGGTAGCTGGACACCAGCAGGTGCTGGCGGCGGTTGCGGGCCACGCCGTCAATGCCGCGCATCAGCTCGGAGAAGAATTCGCCGTACAGGTCAGGCAGCACCACGCCCACCGTATTGGTGCGGCGGCTGCTCAGGCTGCGGGCGGCGGCGTGCGGGGTGTAACGCAGCCGTGCGGCCACCTCCAGCACAAGCTGGCGGACCGGTTCGGCGACATTTTCATGCCCGTTGAGCGCGCGGGAAACCGTGGCCACGGAGACCCGGGCTTCGCGTGCGACGTCTTTGATTGTGATAGCTGCCTTGTTCACGAAGCCGCCCTCCACGGCTTGGACCTACCAGCATTGGCGCGGAATGTAAGCGTTTCCATCCAGGCTTGTAAACAGTCCGTTAGGCGAATGTCCCGAAATGGACATGAAAACCTGTCCGTGGCGAGGCCATGAAGGACCCGCCAGGACAGCGTGGGACAAGGGCTCAGCCCTGTTCTGACGGGGTCTGCGCGCGGATGGACAACGCGTGGATATCGGTCTCCATCATCGACCCCAGCGCGGCATAGACCGCGCGGTGCCGGGCAAGCGGCCCCAGCCCGGCGAAGCGCTCACTGACCACATGCACGTTGAAATGGCCGCGCCCGTCGCGCGCACCGGCATGGCCGGCGTGACGATGGCTGTCGTCCTCGATCACCAGCACGCTCGGCGCCAGCGCCTGCTGCAGCGCATCACGGATCCGCTCGATCCGTTCCGCGTTCACGGCAGCACCTTGCGGAACGGGCGGACCTGCACGCGGGTGTAGACGCCTGCAGCCACGTACGGGTCGGCATCGGCCCAGGCCTGGGCCTGCGGCAGCGACTCGAACTGCGCGATCACCACCGAACCGCTGAAACCGGCCGGGCCCGGGTCTTCACTGTCCACCGCCGGGCACGGCCCGGCCAGCAGCAGGCGTCCCGCGTCGCGCAGCGCATGCAGCCGCGCCAGATGCTCCGGCCGCGCCTGCAGCCGCTGCGCCAGCACATCCTGGCCGTCATACCCTTCGATCACATACCACACCGGCATTTCCTCGCTCGCGTTGTCGGGTCCGCCGATTCTAGCCAATGCAGCCCCTGCCCCGGTCCGGCTGGACACTGGCGCAGCAAAGGCTTACCCTAGACTCCATTGCACGTGGCTGGATGCAGCAGCCCGTCGGATTCTGCGGCCACGCAGCCCCCGACGACAGATCCGCTGCTTCAAACCGGACCACCTGGCCGGGCCACGTAGACGACCTCCCCGTAGTTCTGTCGCTGCCGTTTACTGCGGCGCGTCCTGCTGTTTGATATGTGTGGAATCGCGCCGATCCCGGCGTGTCTGGTGCCCTGGGGCTCCGTGGCGTTGGCCCGGCGAACCCGGTGCCGCGACTGGTCCGTTGCAATCCTGATGTCCATTAGATGACTTCCGAACTCGCGCTCGACGCGAACCCGCCAACCCGGCCGCCCGCCCCCCAGCAGCAGGAAATGCCGCTGGCCGTGGTGCATGGGCAACCGGTCCTGCAGATCCCGCAGGACCTGTACATCCCGCCGGACGCGCTGGAAGTCATCCTGGACGCTTTCGAAGGCCCGCTGGACCTGCTGCTGTACCTGATCCGCCGCCAGAACCTGGATGTGCTGGACATTCCCGTGGCCGAAATCACCCGGCAGTACGTGGAATACATCACCGTGATGCGCGAGCTGCGCTTCGAGCTGGCGGCCGAGTACCTGGTGATGGCCGCGATCCTGGCCGAGGTGAAGTCGCGGATGCTGCTGCCGCGCCCGGTCAGCGAGGAAGGCGATGAGGCCGACCCGCGCGCCGAGCTGGTGCGCCGGCTGCAGGAGTACGAACGTTTCAAGCAGGCCGCCGAGGACATCGACGCCCTGCCCCGCCAGGACCGCGACACCACGGTGGCGCATGCCTTCATGCCCGAGCGCGCCACGGTGAAGCTGCCGCCGCCGGTGGACCTGAAGGAAATGCTGCTGGCCCTGCACGACGTGCTCAAGCGCGCCGAGCTGTTCAGCGGCCACGCCATCAAGCGCGAAGCACTGAGCGTGCGGCAACGCATGGGCGAAGTACTGGGACGCCTGGAAGACGGCAAGTTCTATCGTTTTGAAGGGCTGTTCACCGCCGAAGAAGGCAAGCTGGGCGTGCTGGTCACGTTCCTGGCGGTGCTGGAACTGGCCAAGGAACAGTTGCTGGACATCGTTCAGGAAGAACCGCTGGCGCCGATCTACGTGAAGTCGCTGGCCGCTGGAAACACCAACGCGCCGCTGCAGTTCAGCAGCGAGTTTGACGACAACGACGCCGCCAATGCCAACGAGTGAGCGCTGACTGCCGATGGATCAATCGCTGATCGACCGCATTGTCGAGGGTGCCCTGCTGGCCTCCAGCCAGCCACTCACCCTGGCCCAGCTGAAGGACCTGTTTCCGGAAGAGGAACCGGCACCGCCGGGCAGCATCGAACGTGCGCTGGAGCGCCTGCGCGAGGCCTGCGAAGGTCGTGGCGTGGAACTGGTCGAGGTCGCCTCCGGCTTCCGCTACCAAGTCACCAGCGAAGTACATGGCTGGATCAGCCGGCTGTGGACCGAACGCAAGACCCGCTACACCCGCGCCACCCTGGAAACCCTGGCGCTGATCGCCTACCGGCAGCCGATCACCCGCGGCGAGATCGAGCAGGTGCGCGGCGTGGCGGTCAGCAGCAACATCATCCAGGCGCTGGAAGAACGCGAATGGATCCGCGTGGTCGGCCACCGCGACGTGCCCGGCAAGCCGGCGCTGTTCGGCACCACCAAGGGCTTCCTGGACTACTTCGGGCTGAAGCGACTGGACGAACTGCCGCCGCTGTCGGAACTGAAGGACCTGGGCGAGCTGGAACCGCAGCTGGCCCTGGACCGTGATGCACCGGCCGTGGCCGGTGCCGAGGGTCCGGACATCTCGGCCAGCGCCGATGGCGTTGCCGCGAACGATGACGCCGGCCTGGCCGGCAGTGACACCCCCGATTCCGCCAATGCAGCCCCTGCATCGGCCTCCGATGAGCAAGCACCTTCGCCCCTCGATGATGGGCACCCCGATTCCGCGCCGGGCGAGCGCGCGGTGCCAGTGAACGAACGCGAAGACAACGCCGTCGCGATGACGACCGTGGCTGTTGACCAAGCCGATTCCGAACCAGAGGCCGACCTCGAAACCGTCGGCCGGAGCAAAACTGATGAGTGACACCCCCCGTAACAAGCTCTCGCTGAAGCGCGAAGCCACCTCCGAACAGTTCAAGCTGGAAGAGCGCCTGCACAAGGTGCTGGCCCAGGCCGGCCTCGGCTCGCGCCGCGCGCTGGAACAGCGCATCGCCGAAGGCCTGGTCAAGGTCAACGGTGAAGTCGCGCAGACCGGCATGTCGGTCAAGAGCGGCGACAGGATCGAACTGGATGGCCGTGGCTTCGTCGCCACTGCCCTGGCCGAGCCGTCGCGCGTGCTGGTCTACAACAAGCCGGAAGGCCAGGTGACCACCCGCGAAGATCCCGAAGGCCGCCCGACCGTGTTCGAGTCGCTGCCGCCGCTGAAGGGCGCGCGCTGGATCGCCATCGGCCGCCTGGACATCAACACCACCGGCCTGCTGCTGGCCACCACCGACGGTGAGCTGGCCAACGCCATGATGCACCCGTCGTTCGAGGTCGAGCGCGAGTACGTGGTGCGCGTGCGTGCACCGGAAGGCGAGGAAAAGGTCTCCGACGCCATCGTCGACCGCCTCAGCCGTGGCGTCGCACTGGAAGACGGTCCGGCCAAGTTCGATGAGATCGAACGCATCGGCGGCACCGATTCTCACGACTGGTTCCGCGTCGTGGTGAAGGAAGGCCGCAACCGCGAAGTGCGCCGCCTGTGGGAATCGCAGGGCTGCCAGGTCAGCCGCCTGAAGCGCACCCGCTATGGCAAGGTGAGCCTGCCGCGCGAACTGGCCCGTGGCCATTCGGTGGAACTGGGCACCGCTCAGGTGGAAGCGCTGCGCGCGCAGCTGAAGCTGGAAGAAGGCGCTCCGTCGGCATTGACGCTGCAGCCGGTGATCGGCCAGCGCCGCGCCGCAAAGACCACTGTGCGCGTGCGCGAAGGTGGCCGCGGCAATGCCTATGTCAATGGCCACAACACCGCTGACGAAGGTCGCGAGCTGCGCCGTTTCGACAACGTCCGCGAAGACCGCGGCCGTGGTCGCGGCGGCAAGGGTGGCGGCTTCAAGGGCGGCCTGACGGTCAGCGGTGAAGCAGCGGCCAAGCAGTCGCAGAAGCCGTTCAAGCAGCGCGCGCCGAAGAATGACCGTTCGCTGCCGGAAGGCAATCCGGCCGCGTTCCGCACCTGGTACGTGCCCGATGGCGTGAGCACTGGCCCGAGCGGGCACCGCAATGCCGGCCCGGGCGCACGTGGCCCGGGTGCCCGTGGACCGGGCGCGGGCGGCCAGGGCCGTCCGTACGGCAAGCCGAAGGGCCCGGGCGCCGCCGGCGGCCAGGGCCGTGGCGGTTTCGGTGGTGAAGGCCGTGGCGGCGCAGGCGGCCAGGGTCGTCCGGCCGGTGCCGGCAACCGCTCGCAGGGCCAGGGCAACAAGCACCCGTACGGTCATCCGGGCAACGCCCCGAGCTTCCCGTCCGACCATGCAACCCCGGGTTTCAACCCGTATGGCAGCCCGAAGCCGGCACAGGGCGCCCGTCCGGGCGGTCGTGGTCCGGGTGGTGGTGGCAACCGTGGCCCGGGCGGTAACCGTGGTCCCGGCGGTCCGGGGGGCAACCGTGGCCCCGGTGGCAACCGCGGTCCCGGCGGCCCGCGCCGTAGCGGCCCGCGCGGCGGCTGATCGGCAGCCACGTTGAAATGAAAAACCCCGGCGCAGGCCGGGGTTTTTCTTTGTCTGGTGGGTCGATCCGTTGGCAGATCCACGCCATGCGCGGATGAAAAGCGTGAGCTAGGAATTCTTTGAAAACGTGCAATTAGTGCCATAGGTCGACGCGAGCAACGCGATGAACGCCTATCGTGAACCCTCACCCGCAACATGAGGCATTGACGATGGCGTGGTACACCGAAGCGGCGCACCTGCAGGCAGAGAAGGTCACACAGGTATGGACTGACACGCATGGCCCGGCCGAGAAGGTCCAGGCGTCAGGCATCTATCGGTGCAAGGGCTGCAAGCGCGAAGTGACGTGCAACAAGAACGATCCATTCCCGCCCCAATCCCATCACCAGCACGCGCCCCACGAGGGCGACATCCGCTGGAAGCTGATCGTGCGCACCAACACCGACGGCATCTGATACAAAAAGGGGACGGAGGGGATTAAGTCGTTTTTGCCTCAAAGGGGCGAAAGCGACTTAATCCCCTCCGTCCCCTTTTTTTGGGATCAGCGCCGGCTGATGGTGAAGGCGGCGCCGTCCACGCCCAGATCCCAGCCCTTGCCGGTACCGGACAGGGCCAGCGAGATGTCACCCTTGGTCATCACCTGCGCGTTGCTGGACTTCACGGCACCCGCATGCGCACCCACCGAGGCGTAGGTGCCCAGCAGTTCGTTGACGCTGACGGCGCCAGTGAAGCTGCCACGGCCATTGGTGATCTTCGACTTGCCCACGGTCAGGCCGCCGCCCTTCACTTCGATACGTACCGGCATGCTGGCGCCATTGCTGCAGGCGACGGTGCCGTTGCCGGAGGCGGTCTTGTAGATCAGCGACCAGCCGGACAGGTTGTAGCGCAGCTGGCAATCGAGATTGCCGGCGGCGTGCGCGGCCGGGGCCAGCGTCGCAGTAGACAGGGCCAGCAGCAGGGCGAAGGGCTTGTTCATGGCAGGACTTCCAGTTCGGTCGGACTGCCGGCGAATCTAGCAGCGCGCGCGTGCACGTTGGATGCAGGCGCGCGCGCTGGTGCGGCGCTGTTCAGGCCGCGGCTCAGGCCTGTTCGTCCAGGTGGAAGGCATCGGCATCGAGCATCGCCGGGAAACGCGCGCGATGCGCGGCCAAGGCATCGGCCGAGATGGTGGTGGTCACCACCTGTTCGCGTTCGCGGATCTCCACCTGCGGCTGGCCGAGGAAGTCGATCACCGCGCTGTCGCCGGCGTAGTGCAGCTGGTTGCCGTCCACGCCGACGCGGTTTACCGCCGCCACGAAGCACAGGTTCTCGATCGCGCGCGCGCGCAGCAAGGTCTTCCATGCATAGGCGCGCGCCGACGGCCAGTTGGCCACGAAGATCTGCAGATCGAAGTCCAGCTGCTGCGGACGCTCGACGTTGTAGCGGTTGCGGCAGAACACCGGGAAGCGCAGGTCGTAGCAGACCTGCGGATTGATCCGCCAGCCCTTCCATTCCACGCTCAGGCGCTCACGGCCGGCGGCATAACGCTCGTGCTCGCCGCCGTAGCGGAACAGGTGGCGCTTGTCGTAGTACTGCAGGTCGCCATCGGGCATGGCGAACAGCAGGCGGTTGTAGACGCCCTCGCCGTCGCGCAGCTGCACGCTGCCGATCACCGCGGCATTCAAGGCCTTGGCCTGCTCGCGTACCCAGGCCACGGTCGGGCCGTCCATGCCTTCGGCCTGGGCAATGGCCTCGTTGGAGAAACCACTGGTGAAGGTCTCCGGCAGGATCACCAGGTCGGTGGTGCCGGCCAGCGGCGCCAGCAGCGCGGCATAGTAGGCACGGTTGCCGGCCGGGTCGTGCCAGCGGGTGTCGCCCTGGACGAGGGAAATGCGCAGGTCCTGCATGTCTACGGCTCCGCTCACAGCAGGCGCAGGCGTTCGATCGCCGCGTCCATGGTCGCTTCGTTCTTGGCGAAGCACAGGCGCACCAGGCGCTGGCCGGCCGGAGGAGTCTCGTAGAACGGCGACAGCGGGATGGCGGTCACGCCCTTCTCGATGGTCAGCCACTTCACGAACTCATGATCCGGCAGGTCGCTGATGGCCGAGTAGTCGACCAGCTGGAAGTAGCCGCCCGGTACCGGCAGCGCCTTCAGGCGGGTGCTGGCCAGCTGCTCGCGGAAGCGGTCGCGCTTGGCCTGGTAGAACGCGCCCAGTTCCAGGTGGTGTTCCGGCTCATCGCGGATCATCGCGGCGAAACCGTACTGCGCCGGGCCGAAGCTGGTGAAGGTGTTGTACTGGTGCACCTTGCGGAACTCGGCGGTCAGCGCTGGCGGCGCGATCGCATAGCCGATCTTCCAGCCGGTGCAGTGGTAGGTCTTGCCGAAGCTGGAGATCACGAATGCGCGCTCGCGCAGCTCCGGGTAGCGCAGCGCCGACTCATGGCGACGGCCGTCGTAGATGATGTGCTCATACACTTCATCGGAAATCAGGTAGATCTGCGTGCCGCGCAGCAGTTCGGCCAGCGCCTGCATGTCCTGCGCCGACAGCATCGCGCCGGACGGATTGTGCGGGGTGTTGACGATCAACATGCGGGTGCGCGGGGAGATCGCTGCACGCACGCGATCCCAATCGACGGCGAAGGTCTGCGGATCGAGCGACACATGCACCGCCTTGGCGCCGGCCAGGTCGATCGCCGGCTCGTAGCAATCGTAGGCCGGGTCGAGCACGATCACTTCCTCGCCCGCACGCACCACGGCGTGGATGGCGTTGAAGATCGCCTCGGTGCCGCCGCTGGTGACGGTGATCTCGCTGTCCGCATCCACCTGCGCGCCGTAGCAGTCCAGCGCCTTCTGGGCGATGGCCTGGCGCAGCGGGGCCACGCCGGTCATCGGCGGGTACTGGTTCAGCCCGGCGGCCATCGCCTTGGCAGTCTCATCGATCAGGCGCTGCGGCGCGGAAAAGTCCGGGAAACCCTGGCCCAGGTTGACCGCGCCGTGTTCGGCGGCGAGCTGGGACATCACGGTGAAGATCGTGGTACCGACCTTGGGCAGCTTGGTGGTGGGTTGCATCGGCCTGGAGTCTGGGGGAACGAGGCCCAGAAGTGTACGAAATCCACGCTGCGACTGTGGGTTCAGCCGGTAGCGCCGGGTCATGCCCGGCGGCTCTTTGCATATGCCTTGCGGCCGCCGGGCATGGCCCGGCGCTACCGGGACAGCATTCACCGCTACAATTGCCGCCGCACTCCGGCATGAAGACCTTTGCCCCTTGAACACCCCTGCATTGCTGGCCGCCAGCGGCCTGAGCTTCTCCCGCAATGACGAGCCGGTGTTCGGCCCGCTGGACTTCCATGTGGACGCCGGCGAAGCCCTGCTGGTGCAGGGTGGCAACGGCGCCGGCAAGACCACCCTGCTGCGCGTTCTGGCCGGCCTGGCCCGGCCCGGCGCCGGCCAGGTGCGGATCGACGGCAAGCCCTCCAGCAACGCAGAGCGTGCGCGCTATGTCGCCTATCTCAGCCATCTGCCGGCCCTGAAGCCGGACCTCGGCACGCTGGAAAACCTGCACTTCCTGTGCGGCCTGCACGGCCGCCGTGCGCGGCAGATGCCCGGCAACGCGCTGGCCATCGTCGGCCTGGCCGGTTACGAGGACACTCTGGTACGCCACCTGTCGGCCGGGCAGAAGCGGCGGCTGGCACTGGCGCGCATCTGGCTGTCGCCGGCGCCACTGTGGCTGCTCGACGAACCCTACGCCAACCTCGACCTGGAGGGCATCACCCTGGTCAACCGGATGATTTCGGCGCACCTGCGCGCCGGCGGCGCTGCGCTGGTCACCACCCATGGCGCCTATGCCGCACCGCCGGTACGTACCCGCCAGCTCGACCTCGGCGGTGCCGCATGATCGCGCCGGGTACCGAACCAGGCCTGTGGCAGACCGCAGGCGCCCTGCTCAAGCGCGACCTGCGCCTGCTCTGGCGCCGCCGCGGCGACGCGCTGCAACCGCTGCTGTTCGCGGTGCTGGTGGTGGTGCTGTTCGCGCTGGCCCAGGGCCGCGAACCACAGCTGCTGGCCGCCACCGCCGGTGCAGTGCTGTGGCTGGCCGTGCTGCTGGCGGGACAGCTGTCGCTGGATTCGCTGTTCCGTTCCGACGCCGAGGACGGCTCGCTGGAACAATGGCTGCTGGCGCCGGTGCCGCTGGCCTGGCTGGTACTGGTGCGCGTGCTGCTGCACTGGGCCACCACGGCACTGCCGCTGATCGTGGTCAGCCCGCTGCTGGCCGAAATGCTGCATCTGCCGCATGACCAGCTGCCGATGTTGCTGGCATCGTTGCTGCTGGGCACGCCCTTGCTGAGCCTGATCGGTGGCGTGGTCGCCGCACTGACCGTTGGCATCCGGCGCTCTGGTATTCTCGTGGCGCTGCTGTCGTTGCCGCTGTACGTGCCGGTGCTGGTGTTCGGCGCAGGCAGCCTGGCGGCAGCCGGGCGCGGGCAGGATCCGGTCGGTGCGCTGCTGATGCTGGGCGCCGGCCTGCTGGTCGCGCTGGTGCTGGCGCCGCTGGCCACCGCCGCTGCAATACGTATTTCTCTGAGTTGACCGAGCTGAGAGCCAATCCACCCCTGCTGGATAGCCGCCACGCATGAATCCGATTGTCCGCTGGTTCCACCAACTCGGTTCGCCTCCCACGTTCGACCGTTTCGCTGCCCGCTGGTCGCGGGTGTTCTACCTCGCCGCAGTGCCGGTGCTGCTGGTCGGCATGTGGCAGGCGCTGCTGGTGGTGCCGCCGGAAGCCAAGCAGCTGGACAGCTTCCGCATCCTCTACATCCACGTGCCCAGTGCCTGGATGAGCCTGTTCGTGTTCGCGCTGATGGCGCTGTACGCCGCGATCGCGCTGATCTGGCGGATCAAGGTCTGCGAGATCCTGGCCATGGCCTGCGCGCCGATGGGCGCCGGCTTCACCCTCATCACCCTGCTGACCGGCAGCATCTGGGGCAAGGGCACCTGGGGCACCTGGTGGGACTGGGACCCGCGCATGACCAGCGAACTGGTACTGCTGTTCCTGTACCTGGGCGTGATCGGCCTGTACCACGCCATCGAAGACCGCCGCAGCGCCGCGCGCGCCGCTGGCCTGCTGGCCATTGTAGGTGTCAGCCTGCTGCCGGTGATCCGCTATTCGGTGGACTGGTGGGGTGGCCTGCACCAGCGCCAGTCGATCAGCGTGTTCGGTGAATCGGCGATCAGCAGCGCGATGATCGCGCCGCTGTGGTGGATGGTGATCGGCACCAAGTTCTGGTTCACCGGTTCGGTGCTGGCCAAGGCCCGCGCCGACAATCTCGACCGCGAGGCCGGCAAGGCCTGGGTCGGCGGCCGTGTCGATGCCGCGCGCGCCTCACGGGAGGCCCAGCCATGACCCACCTGCCCTATGTGATCGGCGCCTACGCCGTATTCGTGCTGGTACTCAGCGCCGATGCCCTCGGTTCGTGGCTGCGCCTGCGCGTGGCGCGCCGGCTGGCACTGGCCCGCCAGCAGCGGCAGCAGACCCGCGCTGGCAGGCAGGACGCGGCGACGACGCTGTCGACGGAGCTGGAACGATGACCCCGGTGCAGCGTCGCCGCCTGATGTGGGTGCTGCTGGCCCTGCTCGCCTCCGGCCTGGCCACCGCGCTGGTGGCGATGGCGCTGGAGCGCAACATCGCCTACCTGTACACCCCTTCGGAAGTGCTGCGCGGCGATGTCGATGCACAGTCGCGTTTCCGCTTGGGCGGCATGGTGGTGAAGGGCTCCTTCAACCGCCCGGTGGGCTCGCTTGAGGCGCGCTTCGAGGTGACCGACGGCGATGCACAGCTGGCGGTGACCACCTCGCGGATCCTGCCGGACATGTTCGCCGAAGGCACCGCGGTGGTCGCCAGTGGCCGCCTGCAGGACGGTGTCTTCGTCGCCGACGAAGTGCTGGCCAAGCACGATGAGAAGTACGTGCCGAAGGAAGTGGCCGACAAGATGGGCGATGCCCATCGCAAGCACGACGTGCCGGTGACGGCCCCCGAGGTGCGCTGAGTGCTGCCCGAACTGGGTCAGATCCTGCTGTTGTGTGCGTTGCTGGCCTCGCTGCTGCAGGCCGGCCTGCCGCTGGTCGGTGCGCATCGCAACAATGCGGCATGGATGGCAGTGGCGCGGCCTGCCGCCTTCGCGCAGCTGCTGCTGTTGGCCGGCGCCTTCGCGGTGCTGACCGCCGCGTTCGTGCAGCAGGATTTCTCGGTGCGCTACGTGGCCGAGAACTCCAATTCGCTGCTGCCGCTGATCTACCGCTATTCGGCGGTGTGGGGCGCGCATGAGGGCTCGCTGCTGATGTGGGCGCTGGTGCTGGCATTGTGGACCGGCGCGGTGGCGCTGTTCTCGCGGCACCTGCCGGCACCGGTGCAGGCGCGCGTGCTGGCAGTGATGGGCGTGGTCAGCGTCGGCTTTCTCGCCTTCCTGATCTTCACCTCCAATCCGTTCCTGCGCCTGAACCCGGCGCCGCTGGAAGGCCGCGACCTCAACCCGCTGCTGCAGGACCCAGGGCTGATCATCCATCCGCCGATGCTGTACCTGGGCTACGTAGGCTTCGCGGTGCCCTTCGCATTCGCAGTGGCCGCGCTGCTGGAAGGTCGCGTGGATGCGCGCTGGCTGCGCTGGACGCGGCCGTGGACCAACGTCGCCTGGGGCTTTTTGACCCTGGGCATCGCACTGGGCAGCTGGTGGGCCTACTACGAGCTGGGTTGGGGCGGCTGGTGGTTCTGGGACCCGGTGGAAAATGCCAGCTTCATGCCGTGGCTGGTCGGTGCGGCACTGATCCATTCACAGGCCGTCACCGAAAAACGGGGCACCTTCGGCAGCTGGACCCTGCTGCTGGCGATCGCTGCGTTCGCGCTGTCGCTGCTGGGCACCTTCCTGGTGCGCTCGGGCGTGCTGACCAGCGTGCATTCGTTCGCTGCCGATCCTTCGCGCGGCCTGTTCATCCTGGTGTTCCTGTCGGTGCTGGTCGGCGGCAGCCTGCTGCTGTATGCGCTGCGGGCCAGCCAGCTGAGCGTGGATGCCGATGATCCACGCCGTGGCTTCACCGCGGCCTCGCGCGAGACCCTGCTGCTGGCCAACAACCTGCTGCTGGCCACCGCCTGCGCAATGGTGCTGCTGGGCACGCTGTACCCGCTGCTGGCCGATGCCCTGTCGCTGGGCAAGATCTCGGTCGGCCCGCCCTACTTCGGCAGCCTGTTCCTGCTGCTGATGGCACCGATGATCCTGTTGCTGCCGTTCGGCCCGCTGGTGAAATGGCAGCGTGACCAGCCCTCGCGCGCCTTCGCGCTGCTGGCACCCTGGCTGGGCCTGTCGCTGCTGCTGGGCGCGCTGGCCTGGTGGCAGGCACCGCAGAATGGCTGGAAGGCCGGCATCGGCGTCGCCGCTGCGGCCTGGGTCGCACTCGGCACCGGGCGCTTCGTCTGGCAGCGCCTGCGTGGCAATGGCCGCTTCACCGCCGAAATGCTCGGCATGATCGTCGCCCACGCCGGCATCGCCGTGTTCCTGGCGGGCGCGCTGCTGGTGGAAGCGCTGAACGTGCAACGCGAAGTGGCGCTGGCACCGGGGCAGCAGCTGGTGGTCGGTCGCTACGAAGTCCGCTTCGAAGGCGTGGACCATCGCGAAGGGCCGAATTTCATCGCTGATCGGGGCCACCTGCGGGTGTTCCTCGACGGCCGCGAGCTGGCCCTGCTGCATCCGGAGAAGCGCCAGTACGCCAGTGGCGGCCAGGTGATGACCGAGGCCGGCATCGATGCACGCTTCGACGGTGATGTCTACGTGGCATTGGGCGAGCCGCTGGGCAACAATGCATGGGCGGTCCGGGTGCACATCAAGCCGTTCGTGCGCTGGATCTGGCTGGGCGCGCTGCTGATGGCCCTGGGCGGATTCATCACCGCCGCCGACCGCCGTTTCCGTCGTCCGTAGGAGTTCCCATGTCCGAGTCCCCCGCCCCGCGCCCCTCCCGCCCGCTGCCGCCGGTAGCCATCGTGATCGGCGTGCTGTTCTTCTTCGGCCTGCTCGGGCTGATGATCTACGGGGTGATGAAATCGGGCGACCCGCAGCGCGACGTGCTGCCGTCGGCCCTGATCGACAAGCCGGCGCCGGCGTTCGCGCTGCCGGTATTGCATGACCCGGAAATGATCGTACACAGCGACGAGCTGCGCGGTGCGCCCTATCTGCTGAACGTCTGGGGCAGCTGGTGCGCGGCCTGCCGCGAAGAACATCCGGTGCTGACCCGCTTTGCCGAGAGCAAGCGCGTGCGCGTGATCGGCTACAACTGGAAGGATGATCCGACCGACGCGCTGCACTGGCTGGAACAGCTGGGCAACCCGTTCATGGTGGTGCTCAGTGACGTCGAGGGCCGCACCGCGATCGACTGGGGCGTAACCGCCGCACCGGAGACGTTCCTGGTCGATGGCAGTGGCATCGTGCGCTGGAAGTACAGTGGCGCGATGACCCAGCGCGTGGTCGACGAGAAGCTGATCCCGGCACTGGAGAAGATCGAGAAGGCCCAGGGCAGTGCCGGCAACACCCTGCATACGGCGCCCTGAGCCGATGCGCTGGCTGCTGGCGCTGCTGCTCCTGATGGTGCCGCTGGCCGCGCTGGCCCAGCAGCCGCTGCACGATCCGCAGCCGCTGCAGTTCCGCGATGATGCCGAGGAACGCCGCTTCCATGACCTGG
This sequence comes from Stenotrophomonas sp. FR010, assembly GCF_047520755.2. Lineage (NCBI taxonomy): Bacteria > Pseudomonadati > Pseudomonadota > Gammaproteobacteria > Lysobacterales > Lysobacteraceae > Stenotrophomonas > Stenotrophomonas sp. FR010. Next base: position 187,631 of record NZ_JAXBQT020000001.1, read on the forward strand.
CCGCGCAGCTGCGCTGCGTGCAGTGCCAGAACCAGTCGCTGGCCGATTCCAATGCGCAGATCGCGCAGGACCTGCGCCGCGAGGTGCTGCAGCTGATGCAGCAGGGCCACGACGACGCACAGATCAAGCAGTTCCTGGTCGCCCGCTACGGTGAGTTCGTGCTCTATCAACCACCGTTGCAGCCGGGCACCTGGCTGCTGTGGGGTGGCCCCCTGCTGGTGCTCGGCGCCGGTGCACTGGTGGTGCTGGGCATCGTCCGCCGACGTGGACGCACCGTCGGCGCGGCACCGGCCGGCAAGGCCGATGAAGGAGACGAATGGTGAACCATTGGCTGCCGGTGCTGGCCGGCCTGGTTGCTGCGCTGATGGCAGCACTGGTGCTGTGGCCGTTGCGCCACCAAGGTCGTCGCGGTTTCGTGGTCGGCGTGTTCGCACTGGGCGTGGCCGGTGCCTGCCTGTACCTGCTGGTCGGTGATCCGCGTGCAGCACAGGTGCAGCCGACGCCGTCGGTAGCCACCCTGCGCGATGGCGTGCAGGCCCTGCAGGATGCACTGAAGCGCGACCCTCAGCGTGCCGATGGCTGGGCATTGCTCGGGCGTTCGCAGGCCGAACTGGGCAATGCCTCAGCTGCGGCAGACGCCTTCGCGAAGGCCGCCGAATTGGCACCGGATGATCCGGGCGTGCTGGTGGAAGCCGCGCAGGCGCGCGCGCAGGCTGATGCCGGCAAGCAGTTCGATGACACTGCGATGGCCTGGTTGCAGCAGGCACGTACTCGGGCCCCCGACGCCGAGCGCGCCAGCTGGCTGCTGGGCATCGCCCTGCGGCAGCGTGGAAAGAACGCCGAGGCTGCGGACGTGTGGAGCGGCCTGCTGCCGCGACTGGAACCGGGCGCCGCGCGGGCGCTGCAGGCGCAGATCGCGATTGCCCGCGAGGCCGCTGGCCAGGCGCCCGATGCTGGCGCTGCGGCGCCAGCGGCGCTGCTGCAGGTGCGCGTGCAGCTGCCGGCACTGAAGAACGCCGACTGGCCAGCCAGCACCCAGGTGTTCGTACTGGCGCGCGCCGTGGATGGACCGCCGATGCCGGTGGCCGCTCGCAAGCTGCCGCTGAGCGGATTCCCGGACACGGTCGGGCTGGGCGACGGTGACAGTCCGATGCCAACCGCACCGCTGTCAGCCCATCGCGAAGTGGAAGTGCTGGCACGCATCTCACGCACCGGCAGCGCCAATCGCAGCGAGGGCGACCTGCAAAGCGACGTGGTGCGGGTGACGCTGCCGCATGACGGCGTGGTTGAGCTGCGGTTTCCCTGACTTGTAGAGCCGAGCCCACGCTCGGCTGCGATTGGGTTGCCGGCGCCCGCCAGCCGAGCATCGGCTCGGCTCTACAGCAGATCCACGCCATGCGTGGATACGGCGGTCCGGTCCGCGTCCACCCGCTGCTGGAATCCAGCGTGTCGCCAGCTCCACATGCCGCCCCGCTAGAATGCGTGCATGACCGAATTCATCCCGCCCGGCACCCGCTTCCACGCCCTGCCTTCGCCGTTCCCGTTCAAGCGCGGTGGCGCCCTGCATGGTGCACGGGTGGCCTACGAGACCTGGGGCACACTGGCGGCCGATGCCAGCAATGCGATCCTGATCGTGACCGGCCTGTCCCCAGACGCGCATGCAGCGGCCAACGAGGCCAACCCGGCACCGGGCTGGTGGGAAGCGATGGTTGGCCCCGGCAAGCCGATCGATACCAACCGCTGGTTCGTGGTATGCGTGAATTCGCTGGGCAGCTGCAAGGGCTCGACCGGCCCCGCTTCGCTCAACCCGGCCAACGGTGAGCCCTACCGCCTTGATTTCCCCGAACTGTCAATCGAAGACGGTGCCCGTGCTGCGGTCGAGGTCGTGCATGCGCTGGGCATCACCCAGCTGGCCTGCGTGATTGGCAATTCGATGGGCGGCATGACCGCGCTGGCCGTACTGATGCTGCACCCGGGCATCGCACGCAGTCACATCAACATCTCCGGCAGCGCGCAGGCACTGCCGTTCTCGATTGCGATCCGCTCGCTGCAGCGCGAGGCGATCCGCCTTGACCCGCGCTGGAATGGCGGCCACTACGACGATGCCGAGTACCCCGAGTCCGGCATGCGCATGGCCCGCAAGCTGGGCGTGATCACCTACCGTTCGGCACTGGAATGGGATGGCCGCTTTGGCCGCGTGCGGCTGGATTCGGACCAGACCGACGACGATCCGTTCGGCCTCGAATTCCAGGTGGAAAGTTACCTGGAAGGCCACGCACGGCGCTTCGTGCGTTTCTTCGATCCCAACTGCTACCTGTACCTGAGCCGCTCGATGGACTGGTTCGACCTGGCCGAGTATGCCGACGGCGACGTGCTGGCCGGGCTCGCGAAGATCCGCGTGGAGAAGGCGCTGGCGATCGGCGCCAACACCGATATCCTGTTCCCCGTGCAGCAGCAGCAACAGGTTGCCGATGGCCTGCGAGCCGGCGGTGCCGATGCGCACTTCATCGGCCTGGAATCGCCGCAGGGCCACGACGCCTTCCTCGTCGATTTCGAGCGTTTCGGCCCGGCCGTGCGCGGCTTCCTCGACGCGCTGTAAGTGGCGTGGCGGCGTAATCTCGCGCTGGCTGCCTTCGGCGCGTTGGCTGCATTGATGATCAGCAGTGTGCTGCCGCTGTGGCTGGGCGGCTGGTGCGTGCTGGCCAGCGCGGTGTCGTTCGGCCTCTATGGCCATGACAAGCGCGCGGCGCAGCGAAAGCAGTGGCGGATTCCCGAGCGCACCCTGCAGCTGCTGGCCTTTGCCGGTGGTTGGCCCGGCGCGCTGCTGGGCCAGGCGATGTTCCGCCACAAGCACCGCAAGGCCGCGTTCCAATGGGTGTTCTGGCTGTGCGTGCTGGCCAACGTGGCCTCGATCGCGGTACTGCTGCGCGAATTTTCGCGATAACCCTCGCCATCGGTAGTGCCGGCCGCTGGCCGGCAACCTCAGACGCTTCAATTGCCGGCCAGCGGCCGGCACTACCGGACCATCGTCACGATTCGCGGATCAACACCCCATCACGCAACCGGTACTGCGCATCGACCACGCCTTCGGGCAGGTCGTCGTGGGTGATCATCAACAGGCTGCGCCCGTCCAGCAACCCGGAGAGATCCTGCAGCAGCGCACGTGCGGTATCCACGTCCAACCCTTCGGTTGGTTCGTCCAGCAGCAGGATCGGCGCGTTGCGCAGCAGCGCCCGCGCCAGCGCCAGCCGTCGCGCCTGGCCGGCCGACATCGTCGCGCCGTTCTCGCCCACCCAGGCCTGCAGGCCACCGTTGCGCTCGGCCCAGTCGCCCAGGCGCACGCGACGGAGGACCGCCCACAAGGCGGCGTCGCTGGCATCGGGATCGCCCAGCCGCAGGTTTTCTGCCACGCTGCCGGCAAACACCGGTGCGTTCTGTGGCAGCCACGCCAGACGCTTCAATTGCCGGCCAGCGGCCGGCACTACCGGACCATCGTCACGATTCGCGGATCAACACCCCATCACGCAACCGGTACTGCGCATCGACCACGCCTTCGGGCAGGTCGTCGTGGGTGATCATCAACAGGCTGCGCCCGTCCAGCAACCCGGAGAGATCCTGCAGCAGCGCACGTGCGGTATCCACGTCCAACCCTTCGGTTGGTTCGTCCAGCAGCAGGATCGGCGCGTTGCGCAGCAGCGCCCGCGCCAGCGCCAGCCGTCGCGCCTGGCCGGCCGACATCGTCGCGCCGTTCTCGCCCACCCAGGCCTGCAGGCCACCGTTGCGCTCGGCCCAGTCGCCCAGGCGCACGCGACGGAGGACCGCCCACAAGGCGGCGTCGCTGGCATCGGGATCGCCCAGCCGCAGGTTTTCTGCCACGCTGCCGGCAAACACCGGTGCGTTCTGTGGCAGCCACGCCAGTTGCTGGTGCCACTCAGCCTGGGCGACGTCGCGCAGATCGCGGCCACCATAGGTGATTCGCCCCTGCTGCGGATCCCACAGCCGCAGCAGCAGGCTGGACAGCGTGGTCTTGCCACTGCCGCTGTCGCCGCGGATGGCGATGCGTTCGCCTGGCGCCAGGGTCAGCTGGAGGCCGGACAGCACCGGCCGCGCCGCGCCCGGCCACTGGAAATGCACATCGTCCCAATGCACGCGCGCGGCTTGCGGCACCGGCTGTGGCACTTGCGGATCGTCCACCGTCGGCGGTTGCTCGACGATCGCCTGCAGGCGATCTGCGGCAATGCGCCCGGACTGCAGCGACTGCCAGGCCAGGCCCATGCCGGCCCACAGTTCGATCAACGCCACGGTCAGGAACACGAGGCCCGCCGCCATCTCCGGCGCGATGCGCTGCTGTTCGGCGGCGTGCAGGGCCAACGCCAGCATCGCCACCAGGCCCAGCCCGGCCACCAGGCCGTGCAGGGTCGAGGCCGCGATCAGGCGCCAGCGACGGCGGCGGTCACGCGAGGCCAACTGCTTGGCTGCCACGCGCACCTTCAGCTGCCACGCGGCATCGGCATGCAGCGCGGCCAGATCTCCCGCCCCCTCCAACCCCTCAAAGGCCGCGGTGCGCAATGCGGCGCGATGTGCGGCGCGGTCGGCTTCTTCATCATCGTGGCCACGCACGCCCAGCCACGGCACACCGAAGGCGATCAGCAGCGCCAGCACCGCCAGCAGGACTGCCGCCGACGGCAGGATCAGCGCCGCCGATGCAACCGCCACCACCGACAGCGCACCCAGCGCCACCAGCGGCCCGATCGCCCGTACCAGCAGGCCATCCACTTCGCCGATGTCGCCCAGCAGTCGCGCCAGCAACTCGCCGGTACGCGTAGCCCCCAGCCGTGCCGGCGCCAGTGGCAGCGCGCGGCGGAAGAACCAGACGCGCAGATCGCGGGCGATGCGCAGGGTGGCATCGTGGCCCACCAGCTTTTCGAAGTAGCGCGACACGATGCGCGCCATGGTCAAGCCACGGATACCCGCAGACGGCGAGAAGAAATTGAATCCCTGCCCCAGGCCTGCGGCACCGGCCAGCGCGGCCGCGGTGAGGAAACCACCGGACAGGCCCAGCAATGCAGTGCCGGCCAGCATCGTGGTCCACAACAACAGGATCGTCAGCAACAAGCGCGGACGATGACGCAGGAACACCGCGCGCAGCGAATCAGGCGAAGGGCTCATGCGCGCACCGCCTGTGCCGGTTCCACCAGGCGGCCTTCCGGCAGCAGCAGGCAACGATCGGCCCAGGCGATCACCGCCGGGCTGTGGGTGGCGACCACCACGCTGCGGCCACGTGCATATGCGGCCAGGCTGCGCAGCAATGCCGCTTCGGTATCGGCATCCAGGAACGCGGTGGGTTCGTCCAGCAGCAGCACCTGCGGATCACGCAGCAGGAGGCGGGCCAGGCCGATGCGACGCGCCTCACCACCGGACAGGCCGAAGCCACGTTCGCCGATCACCGTATCCAGCCCCTGCGGCAGGCGCTGCGCAAACTGCAGTACCTGCGAAGCCTCGGCCACCGCGCGCAGGCGCGCATCGCTGGCGCCGGGATCGGCCAGGCGCAGGTTGTCGGCGATGCTGCCGTGGAACAGGTACGGACGCTGGCTGGCATAGGCCACCTGCACGCCGGGACGCACCTGCAGCTTGCCGGCACGCGGCGGCAGCCAACCGGCCAGCGCCTCCAGCAACGTACTCTTGCCGGACCCGCTGGGACCGACCAGGGCCAGGCGCTGGCCCGGTTCCAGCAGCACGTCCAGATCCTGCAGCACATCGTGCGGCGCGCCCAGCGGACGCAGCACCAGACCCTGTGCCCGCAGCGGCGGCAGCGCGGCCTCGGCCGGCTCCACCGCCAGCGGCGCAGCTTCGTTCTCGATCAGGAGCTGCTCATCGGGCAGCGACTGCAGCAGGCGCTCCACCTCGGCAGCGGCAGCCAGCGCATTGGCACGGTCGTGGTAGTGCGCGGCCAGCCGTCGCAGCGGCGCATAGAATTCCGGCGCCAGCAGCAGGCAGAACAGGCCCGCCCCCAGCGTCGGTACCGTTGCATGCAGCGACATCATGCCCAGATAGCTCAGCCCGAGGTACAGGGCGACCATCGCCACGCTGACCGAGGCGAAGAACTCCAGCACCGTGGACGACAGGAAAGCGATGCGCAGAACCTTCAGGGTGCGCACGCGCACGCCTTCGGCAGCCGCCTCGATCCCCTCCAGCTCAGCCTCACCGCGGCCATACAGGCGCAGCAGGCCCAGGCCCTTGATGCGGTCGGCGAAATGGCCGCTCATCCGCGCCAGCTCACCCAGCTGCGCGCGGCCGGCCGCTTCGGCCCCCCAGCCCACCAGCATCATGAAGAACGGTACCAACGGTGCAGTGAACAGCAGGATCAGCGCCACCACCCAGTCGACCCAGGCTACGGCGGCCAGGATCAGCAGCGGCACCACCACTACTTCGGTGCGTACCGGCAGGAAACCGCTGTAATAGCTCTCGATCGCATCAGCGTGATGCAGCATCAGTTCGCCCAGTTCGCCGGTGCGGCGCTGGCGCAGCCACAGCGGCCCATGGCCAAGCAGGCGTCCGAACACGCGTTCACGCAGGGCCAACCGCGCGGCATCGGCCACATCACCGGCGGCGGCCTGGGTGGCGCTGCCCAGCAGCGTGCGCGCCACCAGGATCGCCGCCAGACCGCCCAGCACCGGCAACCCCGAGGCCAGCGGCGCGCGCTCCACCAGCACCTGCTGCACCAGCCAGGCGATGGCGGCCGCCTGGCCGATCAACAGGGCACCGGACAGGCTGATGCACAGTGCCGCCAGCTGCTGGCGGCCTCGAGCAGGCCGCGCCAGATCGGCCAGCCACGCGCTGCGGGCGCGCCGCTGGCGGGTCGTTTCGGCGTCCTGGGACAGGGCGACGGAGGAGGTTTCGGCAGCGCTCAAGGGGTCTTCACGGGCAACGGGGGAGACACGGCATTGTAGGCGCAGGCAATGGCCGGCCTCTGCGGCCAGCAGTCGCAGTCTTCATCAGGTTGGCATACGATCAACCGGGGCACCTGTTCATACATTGATCTGGATCAAGGCTGTTTGAAGTAGTCGGTCACATCATTCACGTCGTAGACCACCCTTCCCGCCACCTGCAACGGCACTATCCAACGAGGTAGCCAGGCCATGATTGATCAGACAGTCGTAGAACTGTCGCGGCTGCAATTCGCGCTGACCGCGATGTACCACTTCCTATTCGTACCGCTCACCCTCGGCCTGTCCTTCATGGTGGCCATCATGGAGAGCGTGTACGTGATGACCGGCAAGGAGATCTGGCGCAGGATGACCCTGTTCTGGGGCGTCCTGTTCGGCATCAACTTCGCCATGGGCGTCGCCACCGGCATCGTCATGGAATTCCAGTTCGGCATGAACTGGTCCTACTACAGCCACTACGTCGGTGACATCTTCGGTGCGCCGCTGGCCATCGAAGGCCTGATGGCCTTCTTCCTGGAAGCCACCTTCGTCGGCCTGTTCTTCTTCGGCTGGAACCGCCTGACCAAGGTCAAGCACCTGATGGTGACCTGGCTGATGGCGCTGGGTACCAACCTGTCGGCGATCTGGATCCTGGTCGCCAACGGCTGGATGCAGAACCCGACCGGTGCGGTGTTCAACCCGGAAACCATGCGCATGGAAGTGGTCGACTTCATGGCGGTGGTGTTCAACCCGGTGGCGCAGGCCAAGTTCGTGCACACCGTCAGCGCCGGTTATGTGACCGGTGCGGTGTTCGTGATGGCGATCAGCGCCCTGTTCCTGCTGCGCAACAAGCACAAGGACCTGGCCCGTCGTTCGTTCGCGGTGGCCGCAGCGTTCGGCCTGCTGTCCTCGCTGTCGGTGGTGGTGCTGGGTGACGAGAGCGGTTACGCCGCCAGTGAACACCAGAAGATGAAGCTGGCCGCGATCGAAGCGATGTGGGAGACCGAGCGTGCGCCGGCCGACTTCACCGCCTTCGGCATCCCGAACCAGGACACCCACCAGAACGACTACGCGGTGAAGATCCCGTACCTGATGGGCCTGATCGCCACCCGTTCGTTGAACCAGCCGATTCCGGGCATCCTGGAACTGGTCGAGCGCGCCGAACACCGCGTGCGCGGTGGCCAGCTCGCCTACGGCGCGCTGGAACGCCTGCGTGCGAACAAGAACGACGTGGAAGCGCGCGAGATGTTCGACCGCCACTGGCAGGACCTGGGACACGGCCTGCTGCTCAAGCGCTATCGCGATGACATCCTCAACGCCACCCCGCAGGAAATCTCGCAGGCGGCGATGGACACGGTGCCGCGCGTGATGCCGCTGTTCTGGACCTTCCGCGTGATGGCCGGCCTGGGCTTCTACCTGATCGCCTTCTTCGCGCTGGCCTTCTACTACTCGTGCCGCAACAACTTCCAGGACAAGCGCTGGTTCCTCAAGCTGGCCCTGTGGACGCTGCCGGCACCGTGGATCGCGATCGAGTGCGGCTGGTTCGTGGCCGAGTATGGTCGCCAGCCGTGGGCGGTCGATGGCGTGCTGCCGACCTTCTATGCAGCGTCGGGCCTGGCCCTGCATGAAATCGTGCTGACCCTGGCCGGCTTCACCGCGATCTACACCGCGCTGATCGTGGTCGAGATCAAGCTGATGCTCAAGGCGATCCGCAAGGGGCCGGACGAACTGCTGCCGTCGCTGCAGTCGCCCAAGCCGCATGCTTCCCACAATGCCGCGGCGCCGGCCGCCGGCCAGGCCTGAGGCAGGAGAACCAAGATGGATTTCATTCTTCTGGACTACACCACGCTGCGCGTGATCTGGTGGCTGCTGCTCGGCATCCTGCTGATCGGCTTCGCCGTGATGGATGGTTTCGACCTGGGCGTGGGCACCCTGCTGCCCTTCGTCGCCCGCACTGATGCCGAGCGCCGCCGGGTGATCAACACCATCGGCCCGGTCTGGGAAGGCAACCAGGTGTGGCTGATCCTGGGTGGCGGCGCGATCTTCGCCGCCTGGCCGCCGCTGTATGCGGTCAGCTTCTCCGGGTTCTACCTGGCGATGTTCGTGATCCTGTTCGCCCTGATCCTGCGTCCGGTCGGCTTCAAGTTCCGCAGCAAGATGCCCAGCGAACGCTGGCGCAACACCTGGGACTGGGCGCTGTTCATCGGTGGCTTCATTCCTGCACTGATCATGGGCGTGGCCGTGGGCAACGTGCTGTTGGGCGTTCCGTTCCATTTCGATGACAGCATGCGCATCTTCTACACCGGCTCGTTCTTCGGCCTGCTGATGCCCTTCGCGCTGCTGGCCGGCCTGCTCAGCGTCTCGATGCTGGTCGCCCACGGTGCGGCCATGCTGGTGATCAAGACCGACGGCCCGGTGGCCGAGCGTGCGGCCCGCTTCGGCAGCATCGCGGCAATCATCGCCTTCGTGCTGTTCGCAGTGGGTGGCGCCTGGGTGGCCTTCGGCCTGCCGGGTTACCAGATCACCTCGCAGGTGGTTACCGATGGCGCCACCAATCCGCTGCTGAAGACCGCCGAACTCGGCGCCGCCGGTGGCTGGATGCGCAACTACAGCGCGATGCCGGCCACGATCCTGGCCCCGCTGCTCGGCCTGGCGGGTCTGCTGGCCAGTGCGGTGCTGCTGCGTGCCCGTCGTGGTGGCCTGGCCTTCATCGCCTCCGGTGCGGCCATCGCCGGCATCATCCTGACCGTCGGCTTCGCCATCTTCCCGTTCCTGCTGCCGTCCTCGAGCCAGCCCACCTCCAGCCTGACCGTGTGGGATGCCTCGTCCAGCCACCTGACCCTGTGGATCATGCTGCTGGCCACGGCGGTGTTCCTGCCGATCATCCTCGCCTACACCACCTGGGTGTACCGCGTGCTGAAGGGCAAGACCACCACCGAAGAGATGGGCAACAACCCGAACGCCTACTGATTGCCGGTGTGCCGGCCGACGGTCGGCACACTCTTGAACAAAGGAGATTGACCATGTGGTACTTCGCCTGGATTCTCGGTGCCGGCCTCGCCTCGACGGTGGCCATCCTCAACGGCATGTGGTTCGAAGCCCGCGAGCAGAACCGCATCGAGAAAGAAAATCGTCGCTGAGCTGTAAAAAAACCTTGCCGCCCTGGCCTTCACACGGTATCTTAGGCGGCTCCTTCGGGGTGTAGCTCAGTCTGGTAGAGCGCTACGTTCGGGACGTAGAGGTCGCAGGTTCGAATCCTGTCTCCCCGACCACTCACGTGGTCGCATTGAAGCCTGGTGAAGTCATCCAGGCTTTTTTGTTCCCTGAGGTGGCACTGCTTCGGCAGTGTGAAGAAAACAGCATTCACCCCTTGCCGCCATCGGGGTGAATCGCTAGAATAGGCGGCTCCCTTCGGGGTGTAGCTCAGTCTGGTAGAGCGCTACGTTCGGGACGTAGAGGTCGCAGGTTCGAATCCTGTCTCCCCGACCACTTCGGTGGTCACCAAGAAGCCTGGAAGACATCACTGTCCTCCGGGTTTTTTTGTACCCGGCGCCAGGCCGCCCGCATGACGGGACCTTGCCGGAGCGCACACGTACAATGGCCGCGCTGCCGGCCCACCTGCAGCCACCACTCCCCCACCTGCCGCTTCGGCGTAGACCGATGCCGGCGCTGCATGCCATTGCCGCGGCGTGCGACACCTGCAAGGACCACCGATGAGTTCCTCCACTTCCGATTCGCCGTCGCTGCTGCACGGGCGCGTGCTGGCTTTCGCCGCCATCCTGCTGGCAGCGATCAACCTGCGCACCGCAGTAACGTCGATCACGCCCCTGCTGGACGTGCTCGGCCAGCAGTTCGGCTTCGGTACCACCATGACCGGCGTACTGGGCATGCTGCCGACCGCCTCGTTCGCGCTGTTCGGCGTGGCCACGCCGGCACTGGCGCGGCGCCTGGGCCTGGAACGCACTACGCTGCTGGCAATGCTGATGGCGATGGCCGGCCTGCTGCTGCGCTCCAGCGCCGGCAACGTCGGCACGCTGCTGCTGGGCTCGGTAATCGCGCTGGCCGGCATGGGCATCGGCAACGTGGTGGTGCCGCCGCTGGTGAAGCGTTACTTCGCCAACAAGGTCGGCACCATGAGCACGCTCTACATCAGCGTGCTGCAGCTGGGCACGATGCTGCCGGCGCTACTGGCAGTACCGGTGGCCAACGCTGCAGGCTGGCGCGTGTCGCTGGGCATGTGGGCGCTGCTTGCACTGGCCGCCGCGCTGCCGTGGCTGGTGCTGGCCAGGCGCGCACCGAAGCCGCTGGCCGACGCCGCCGATCCCACCGCGCAGCCGCACGGAAAGGTCTGGCGCACGTCGCTGGGCTGGAGCATGACGCTGATGTTCGGCATGACCTCACTGATGACCTATTCGATGTTCACCTGGCTGCCGCGCATCGTGGTCGAGGCCGGTGGCACGCCTGCATTCGGTGGCGTGATGGTAGCGGTGTTCTCGGCACTGGGCCTGCTGCCGTCACTGGTCATTCCGTCGATGGCGGTACGCATGCAGAACCCGTTCCCGCTGGTGCTGATCGGCTTCTTCTCGTTCGTGATCGCCTTCACCGGGCTGCTGCTGGCGCCGATGAAGGCTCCCCTGCTGTGGGCCTGCCTGCTCGGCGTCGGCCCGTCCACCTTCCCGCTGGCGCTGACCCTGATCAACCTGCGCACCCGCACCCCGGCCGGCTCGGCCGCGCTGTCGGGCTTCATGCAGGGCGTGGGCTACAGCTTCAGCTGCCTGGGCCCGTTCCTGGTCGGCTGGCTGCATACCGTCAGCAATGGCTGGACGCTCCCGTTCAGCTTCCTGTTCGGCTGCGCCACCCTGATGCTGTGCGCCTCGTGGGTCGCCTGCAAGCCCCGCAAGCTGGAAGATCTCTGGTAGCCCGGCCGGGGCCGCCAGACGGCCCCGCCTACCGCTCGTCAGACACCGGGCAATCTTGACGCCGAACTGACAATTCCGGGCGGATAGTGCCCACGAATGCCCTTCCTTGCCGCGTGCCGGCATCGGGCATGGGGGCGGCAGCGCCGCCCAGGCCACCACTCGGTGTGCGGGGGACTCTCGTTTCAGACAAGACATTGCAGGTCGCTGTCCGGGTTGTATCCGTCTTCAATGGGCGGGAACGCACGAAGGGAGTGACGCGGGCCACGGCCACGCCAAATACTGGCATGTGATTTGCGTCACATTTTCACAGGTTGTCTGGTTCGGAAGCCAAGGGGGTCCCCAATGGTCGTCCACCGCCGGCTGGCGCTCTGCGTCGGCCTCGCATGCACCGCTCTGGCCTGGGCCAGCGGCGCGGCTCCGACCGACCGCGACGCGGCCCTTGCCGAGATCGGCCGCTACCGCGACCAGGCCCGCTGGCTGGATGCGCTCGGCGCAATCGAGCGCGCCAGCCAGCAGCAGCCCAACGACGATCTGCTGTTCAAGCTGCGCGTGCTGACCCTGGGCGACATCGGCAATGCCTGGCGCGCCTGGGAGCTGTACCAGCAGCGGCCGCAGCTGTTCGACAACGCCCAGAAGCAGCGCCTGGAAGGCGACTACCTGGCCAAACTCGTGGTCTGGAGCCTGGCCTACAGCAGCAGCGAGGACAGCCGCCTGGAAGAAGCCGAGTCGACCCTGGCGCGCATGCAGCGCTACGTTGGCGGCGAAGGCACCCCACCCTCGCAGGCGCCACTGCGCATCCGCATGGACCGGCTGATCCTGCTCAACCGGCTGGGCCGCCATGTACAGGTGCGTGAGGAAGCACGAGCCCTGCAGGCCGAAGGCCACACCCTGCCCGACTACGTGCTGCCTGCCGTGGGCGATTCGTTGATGGGCACCCTGCACCCGGAAGAAGCCATTCCGGTACTGCAGGCGGCCGTCGCTGGCGATCCGGCGCGCGACGCCTCGCATTCGGAACTGGCCTACGCCTACCTGGAAAGCGAGCAGCAGGAAAAGGCGATCGACCTGCTGCAGGCATGGCGCGACAAGGAGCCGGCGTGGCGCTGGAGCAATGGCAAATCACCGTACGCGAACTGGTCACGCTACGAGGCCGATCTCAACCTGGCAATGGTGCGCGCTTACAGCGGCGACCTGGTCACTGCGCAGCACGATCTGGAGTCGATGGTGGACATCGCACCCGGCAACGGAGGCCTGCAGAGTGCGCTGGGCAGCGTCTACATGATGCGCGGCTGGCCACGCAGGGCACTGCAGCGACAGCAGATGGCACACGCGCTGGACCCGCGTGACATCGAACCGCGGCTGGGCATGGAAGAGGCCTACGTCGCCCTGCAGCGCGACGACCTGGCGCGGCCGCTGCACGATGACCTGGTCGCACGCTATCCCATCCAACCGGCCGTCGAACGCATGGACCAGGCCTGGCGTGCGCATCGCGGCTGGCAGCTGAAGGCATGGACCGACATCGGCCGCAGCTCCGGTGGCGGTGGCACCTCCCCACTGGGCAACAACGATCGCCACTACGGTGTGGAAGTGGAGACACCGATCCTTGATGACCGCTGGCGTTTGTTCGCCCTGGCCGACCGGCGCTCGACCGATTTCCAGGACCAGCGCATCGATCCCCTGTGGCTGGGTGCGGGCGTGCGCTACCGCTTCGGGCAGCTGGATGCGGAAGCGGCCGTCCTGCGCGCCAACGACCACATCGGCGATACCGGCCTGCGGGCCGGCGTCGGCTGGCAGTTCAACGATTACTGGCACGCCGGCCTGGTGGCCGCGCGCAATGATCCAGACGCCTCGATGCAGGCGCGCGCGGCCGGCATCACCGCCGACAGCGTGAGCGCACAGGTGGACTACCGGCGCAGCGAGCTCACCCATTGGATGCTCGGTGCCAGCCGCTTCCGCTACAACGACGGCAACCATCGCGAACTGTTCAGCACCCGCCTTGAACAGCGCCTGTTGACCCGCCCGCGCTGGCTGCTCGATGGCCTGGCCAGTGCCTATACCAGCCGCGGCAGCCGCGACGACGCGCCCTACTTCAATCCGAAGCGTGACCGCATGGTCGAGATCGGCCTGCGCATCGACCAGCAGCTGTGGCGTCACTACGAGCGCCACTTCCGGCACCGGCTGACCGTCTCGCTGGGTGACTACTGGCAGGACGGTTTCGGCAGTGCGCTGGTGCCGACGGTGTCGTACATGCACGAGTGGCAGCTGGGCCCGGGCCGCGTGCTCGAATACGGCGTGCGCTGGTCGCGGCCGGTCTACGACGGCCACCGCGAGCGTCATATCGGCTTCGAAGCCGCACTGCGCTGGGGAGACTGACATGGCCTGCTTCCTGCGACTGATCGTGCTCCTGCTGCTGGCCGCCATGCCGCCGGCGTTCGCGCAGCAGGCCGCGCATCTCGATGCGATCGACAATGGCCTGCTGATCCTCAGCTACCACGACATCCGCGACCAGGTCGCGGCCAAGGGCGATGCCGATACCTATGCGGTGAGCACGCAGAACTTCGCCGCACACCTGGACTGGCTCGGCGCGCATGGCTACCACCCGGTCTCGCTGTCGCAGGTGATCGATGCCTCGCAGGGGCGGGCCACGCTGCCGCCCAAGCCTGTGCTGCTGACCTTCGATGACGGCCTGCGCAGCGTCTACGACAAGGCCTTCCCATTGCTGCAGGCCTACCGCTACCCGGCACTGGTGGCGGTAATCACCGACTACGTGGACATGGCTCCGGGACGCACCATCGACTACGGGTACCGGCCGTTCGGCCGCGATGACTTCGTCACCTGGGCGCAGCTGAAGCAGATGCACGACAGCGGCCTGATCGAAGTGGCCAGCCACACCGACAACCTGCACCACGGCGTGCTCGCCAATCCACAGGGCAATTCCACGCCCGCCGTGGTCACCCGCATCTACAGCCCGGCCACGCACAGCTACGAGACTGAAGCGCAGTATGGGCAGCGCCTGCGCACCGACCTCGCGCGCAGCGTGCAGCGCATCGAGCAGCACCTGGGCGTGCGCCCGCGCGCCATCGTCTGGCCGTACGCGGCCTACAACCAGTTGAGCAACGACATCGCCGAACAGCTCGGCATGCCGGTGTCCTTCGATCTGGAGGGCCGCAGCACGCCGGTGGCCAGCGACCTGCATGGCCTGGCGCGTTTCCTGGTCAGCGACAACCCGACCGTGGAAGGCCTGGCCTACGAGCTGCGCCGCGATGTCGCGCTCGATGGCATCCGTGCCCTGCAGATCGACCTGGATGATGTCTACGACGCTGACCCGGCGCAGCAGGCACGCAACCTCGATGCGCTGGTCGAACGGGTCAAGCGCATCGCGCCGACGCACGTCTACCTGCAGGCGTTCGCCGATCCGGACGGCAACAACACGGCCGATGCGCTGTACTTCCCCAACCGTCACATGCCGATGCGGGCGGACCTGTTCAGCCGCGTCGCCTGGCAACTGAAATCCCGCGCCGGCGTGAAGGTCTACGCATGGCTGCCGGTGCTTGGCTTCGAGCTGCCCGACCCGGCGCAGCGCAAGGCGCTGGCGATCCGCAACGGCGATGCCGACGGCATGTACCGGCTCGACTTCACCAACCCGAAGGCCCGCCAGATCATGCTCGACATCTACGAGGATCTGGCGGTCAATTCCTACTTTGAAGGCCTGCTGTTCCATGACGACGGCTACCTGCGCGACACCGAGCTGCCGGCACTGGCAGCCGGCGGCGATGGCAGTGCGCGCACGCAGGCGCTGATCAGCTTCACCCTGGCGCTGCGCGACAGCGCGCAACGCTGGCGCCCGAAACTGGCCACCGTGCGCAACCTGTACGCTGAGCCGGTACTCCGCCCGCAGAGCGAGGCCTGGTTCGCGCAGCGCCTGGACCTGTTCAACAAGGCCTATGACCAGACCGCGCTGATGGCGATGCCGTGGATGGAAGGCAGCAAGCACCCCGAGCGCTGGCTGGACCAGCTGCTGGCCGCAGTACGCGCACACGACCCGCAGCTGCAGCACACCCTGTTCGAGCTGCAGACCGTCGATTGGCGCAACGGGCAACCGATTCCCGCCGAGCGCCTGCGCGCACAGATCCGCCAGTTGCAGGCACAGGGCGTGCACCACTTCGCCTGGTACCCGGACGATTTCATCGCCGACCAGCCCTCCACCCGCGATGCCCGCGCGGCGATGTCCGCCGGCACCTTCCCGTACCCGGAGAAGTGACATGGACATGCATCCGCTGCTGCAGGTCCTGTTCCAGTTCGCTTTCTACTACCCGATGGTGATGGCGTTCTTCTGGATGTCCGGCGGCCTCTACTACTACTACCGGCGCGAACGCCACTCGCGGCCGCGCAACGACCCTCCATTGATGGTCGATCCCCCCTTCGCGAGCCTGCTGGTGCCCTGCCACAACGAGGCAGAGAACCTGGATGACACACTCACTGCGGCGCTGGCCCAGCGTTACCCCGCCGACTACGAAGTGATCGCCATCGATGATGGCAGCAGCGATGACACCGGCGCGCGGCTGGATGCGCTGGCGGCAAGGCACCCGCGGCTGCGCGTATTGCACCTGGACCGTAACCTGGGCAAGGCCAATGCGCTGCGCATGGGCGCACTGGCCGCTCGCTCGGAGTACCTGGTGTGCATCGACGGCGATGCAATGCTGGAGGAACATGCGCTGCACTGGATGGTCTGGCACTTGGTCAGCGGCAACCGGGGCGGTGCGGTCACCGGCAACCCGCGCATCCGCAACCGCTCCACCCTGCTCGGGCGCCTGCAGGTGGCCGAGTTTTCCTCGATCATCGGCATGATCAAGCGCGCGCAGCGCGTATACGGGCGCATCTTCACCATCTCCGGGGTGATCGCCGGCTTCCGCCGTACCGCCCTGCACCAGGTGGGCTGGTGGTCGGATGACATGGTGACCGAGGACATCGACATCAGCTGGCGCCTGCAGCGCGCGCACTGGGACATCCGCTACGAACCCAATGCGCTGTGCTTCATCCTGATGCCGGAGACCCTCAAGGGCCTGTGGCGGCAGCGCCTGCGCTGGGCCCAGGGCGGCGTGGAGGTGATGCTGCGCCACGCGCGCTCGCTGCTGCACTGGAAAGAGCGACGCATGTGGGGCGTGCTGCTGGAATACGTGCTGAGCGTGATCTGGGCCTACACCATGTTGTTCATCGTGCTGCTGTGGGCACTGGGCAAGTTCATCGAGCTGCCGCCGCAGCTGCATATCGCCAGCCTGCTGCCGCAGTGGCATGGCGTGATCCTGGCGCTGGTCTGCCTGCTGCAGTTCGCCAGCAGCCTGATCATCGACCGGCGTTACGAAACACAGATTGGACGCAACTATTTCTGGGTCATCTGGTACCCGATGGCGTACTGGCTGATCAGCCTTTCCACCACCCTGGTGGCGCTGCCGAAGACACTGCTGCGCCGTCGCAGCAAGCGCGCCACCTGGACCAGCCCTGACCGGGGGATCCGATGAACGCGCAACGCCCCTCCAACCGCTTCGACTCACGGATGATCCGCAAGCCACACCGCCAGCCGCGCTTCCAGCGCACCGCCTGGGGATTCGTCACCCTGGCGTTCTGGGGCTTCTACTTCTACCTGTGGGCGCCCCTGGTGACCCTGTTCTCGTGGTTGGTTGGCGGCCAGCTGGCCTGGCAGCAGTTGTACGAACGGCAAAGCCAGTTCGATCCCTACGTGCTGGTGGCATTGCCGCTGATGCTGTTGTGCGCCAGCGTGCTGCTGATCGGTTGGGCCGAGTACAACCGTGCCCGCTTCCGTGGCCACGAGCGCCGCCTGCCGCGGCCACTGGCCAGCCTCAACGAAGTAGCCGCCGATCTGGGTGCCAGCACCGGGCTGTCCGAGCGCCTGATGAGCTGCAAGGCCGCCACGCTGCACATGGATGATCACGCACGCCCAGTCGGCATCCGCCGCGAGGTGGTGTAGCCCGACAGCCCGGTGGATGCCGGCCTTGGTCGGCACCGGGGTCTGCCGCGAAGAACATCCACGCATGGCGTGGATCCACTTATGCGCGCGTCTGCCCTTCGCCACGCACCACGAAACGTTCGACAGTGAGCGCTTCCAGACCCATCGGGCCATAGGCATGCAGGCGCGTGGTGGAAATGCCGATTTCGCTGCCCAGGCCCAGCTGGCCACCATCGGAGAAGCGCGATGAGGCGTTGACCATCACCACCGCCGAGCGCAGCGCAGTGACGAAGCGCTCGGCATGGCCGGCGTCTGCGGTCGCGATCACTTCGGTGTGGTCGGAGGTATAGCGGCGGATGTGCGCGATGGCCGCATCGAGGTCGTCCACCACGCGCACGGCCAGCACCAGGTCGAGGAACTCGGCGGCGTAGTCCTCCTCGGTCGCCGCCGTGCTGCCCGGCAGCAGCGGCTGCGACTGCGCATCGGCGCGCAGCTGTACGCCACGCTGGCCGAGCGCCTGCGCCACGCGCGGCAGGAAGGAATCGGCTACGTCACGGTGTACCAGCAGTGTCTCCAGCGAATTGCAGGCGGCTGGCCGGCTGCACTTGCCATCCACCAGCAGGTCGATGGCCTTGCCCAGGTCGGCGCTGGCATCCACGAACAGATGACAGACACCCTTGTAGTGCTTGATCACCGGCACCCGCGCATGCTCGGCAACGAAACGGATCAGGCCTTCGCCACCGCGCGGAATCGCCAGGTCGATCAGCTCATGCAGCTGCAGCAGTTCCAGCATCGCCTCGCGGCGCAGGTCAGTCAGCACGGTCACGGCGGCCGGCGGTACCCCGTTGGCCTTCAACGCACCGGCGAGTGCCTGCGCGATCGCGGTGTTGGAGTGAATTGCCTCGGAACCACCGCGCAGGATCACGCCGTTACCCGCCTTCAGGCACAGCGCCGCGGCTTCGGCGGTCACGTTCGGGCGCGCCTCGTAGATCATCGCGATCACGCCCAGCGGCACGCGCACCTTCTGCACGCGGATGCCGTTCGGGCGCACGTCATCGCGGGTGACCTCGCCGACAGGATCTGGCAATCCAGCCACTTCGCGCACGGCTTCGGCCATCGCGAACAGGCGCGGCGGGTCCAGTGCCAGACGATCGAGCATGGCGCTGCCCACGCCCTTCTCGCGCGCGGCGGCGAGGTCACGTGCATTGCCGGCCAGGATCAACCCTGCATTCACTTCCAGCGCCTGCGCCATCGCCAGCAGCAGCGTGCGTCGTGCCGCACTGTCCAGGCCGGCAACGATCTGCGCCGCATCACGGCAGGCACGCGCCTGCGCTTCGATCTCGCTCATCGGTGTGTCCTTCAATCCGGTCATGGCAGCACCAGGTCGTCGCGATGGACGACGCTGCCGCCGTAGTTGTAGCCGAGCACGGCCTGGATGTCGCGCGAATGGTGGCCGGCAATCCGGCGTACGTCGTCGGCAGCATACTGGCTGACGCCACGGGCCACGCAGACACGGCCCTGCGGCGCGTTCCAGCACACCTGTACCATATCGCCGCGGCGGAACACGCCCTCTGCACCGGTGATGCCACCGGGCAGCAGCGAGGCCCCCTTCTCGCGCATCGCCTGTGCCGCACCGGCATCGATGACGATCACGCCCTCGGCCAGCGGTGCATGCCGCAGCCAGTGCTTGCGGGCGGCCTCGCGGCTGCGTGCGGCATGGATGCGGGTGCCGAACAGGCGGTCCTGCGCCAGCGCGCGCACCACGTCACCGCTGCGGCCATTGAACAGATAGGTTTCGATGCCCAGGCGCCCGGCCTTCGCCGCCGCCTCCAGCTTGGTACGCATGCCGCCGGTACCGGCGCGCGAGCCGGCGCCGCCCGCCATCGCCAGCACCTCGTCACCCAGCTCCGGCACGTCGTGCAACGGCCGCGCATCGGCCACGGTGCGCGGGTCGGCGCTGTACAGGCCATCGATATCGGTGGCGATGAACAGCGCATCGGCGTCGACCAGCGCCGCCACGGTGGCAGCCAGGTTGTCGTTGTCGCCGAGCTTGAGCTCATCCACCGACACGGTGTCGTTCTCGTTGACCACCGGCAATGCGCCCAGGCGCAACAGTTCACTCAACGTGGCGCGTGCATTGAGGTAGCGGCGGCGGTTGCGCAGGTCGTCGTGGGTCAGCAGCACCTGCGCCACCGGGCGCTCGAAGAAGCGCTGCCAGAGCCCGATCAGCTGGGCCTGGCCGAGCGCGGCCAGGGCCTGCCTCGCCGCCATCGCCGCGCCAGGCTCATCGGCCCGAGGCAGGATTGCGCGCCCGGCAGCGACCGCGCCGGAAGACACGATCACCACCTCGCGCCCGGCCAGGACATTGGCTGAGACGAACTGCGCCAGGCCCAGCGCGTGGCGTGGCGACAGGCCGCCGCCATCGGCTGCCAGCAGACTGCTGCCAACCTTGAGCACCGCACGCCGCCACGGCGGCAGCGCTTGTTCGGGGAACGGCGAGGCGACATGGGCAGCGTGCTGGATCATCGGTCAGGCTCTCAGCGGGTGTTCCATTCGTGCACGGTCAGGTCGGAGGCCTGCATCGTCACCAGCGGATCGGTGGCGACGATGGCCTGCGCCTGCGCCAGGCTGTCCACGTTGCACAGCACGTAGGCGCCACCGCTGCCATCGGCGAAGCCACCGGTCAGCTGCAGCTTGCCCTGCGCCTGCAACGCATCGAGGAAATCGCGATGCGGCTGCACCGCTGCATCGTTGAAGTCCGACCGGCGCATCGCCAGCACCAGATACACCGTGGCCGCCATCAGGACAACGCCTGCCAGCGCGCGCGAAGTTCGTCCAGGCGCAGGTCAGCGGCCGAGCCCGGCGATACACGCGCAGCCAGGCTGCCTTCCGGCGTGCGTCCCTGCCCTGCGCTGTCGGCACCGGCCGCAGCCGCCTTGTAGGCCTCGCGGAACGGCACACCGGCCACGGCCGCTTCCACCGCCACGTCGGTGGCATACATGCCCGAATCGATCGCCGCACGCAGCCTGTCGTCGCGCCATTCCAGGTTGGCCAGCAGCGCCGGCAGCAGCTCCAGCGCGGCCAGGCCACGGCCGAAGCCGTGGAAGATGGCACCCTTGGACGACTGCAGGTCGCGATGGTAGCCGGACGGCAGCGACAGCAGCTGCTCGATCTCGGTGCGTGCAGCGGCGACGCTGGCGTGGGTGGCGCGCATCAGCTCGATCACATCCGGATTGCGCTTGTTGGGCATGATCGAACTGCCGGTGGTGTACTGCGCCGGCAGCGCGACGAAGCCGAACTCGGCGCTGGTGAACAGTGACAGGTCCCACGCAATGCGGCGCAGGTCCAGAGTGGCGCCACCGAGCGCTTCCAGTGCAGCCAGCTCGAACTTGCCACGCGACAGCTGCGCGTAGATCGGCGAGACCTGCATGCGCGCGAAGCCCAGCGCGGCGGTGGTGTGCTCGCGGTCCAGCGGCAGGTTCACACCGTAGCCGGCGGCCGTGCCGAGCGGATTGGCGTCGACCAGCGCATGGGTGTCGCGGGCACGAATGGCATTGTCGATGAAGGCCTCGGCCCAGCCCGCCCACCACATGCCCGCCGAGGACACCACGGCACGCTGGATGTGGGTATAACCGGGAATCGGCAGGTCCTTCTCGGCCTGCGCGCGGTCCAGCGCGACCTTTGCCACTTCGGTGCTGAGCTGCGTCACGCGCTGCAGCTTCTCCTTCAGCCACAGGCGCGTGGCGACCAGGATCTGGTCGTTGCGGCTGCGGCCGGTGTGGATCTTGCGACCCGCATCACCAAGGCGTTCGGTCAGGCGCGCTTCGATCGCCGAGTGGCCATCCTCGTACTGCGTATCCAGCACGAAGCGGCCTTCGCGGAAGTCCTGCGCCAGGATCTCCAGTTCGCGCAGAAGTCCGGCAAGCTCATCGGCACTGAGGATGCCGATGTGCTGCAGGCCCTGCGCATGCGCGGCGCTGGCAGCGATGTCATGCAGGAAGAACTCGCGGTCGAGGATCACGTCGTCGCCGGCGAGGAAGGACTGGATCTGGACGTCGACAGCGACGCCGGGCTTCTGCCAAAGAAGGTCTGCCATGGGGGCTCCGGAAGGCGTGTTCAGTGCGGGATCGACGTCAGTTCGTCGATGCCCAGCGCGAGGTTGAGGTTCTGCATGGCCTGGGTGGCCGCGCCCTTCAGCAGGTTGTCCAGCGTCGCCACCACCACCACCCGCTTGCCGCCCGGCGCGAGCGTGAAGCCACCGACCTGGACACCGTGGCGGCCGGCGATGCGGCTGACCCACGGCGCTTCGTCCACCACTTCGATCAAGGGTTCACCGGCATAGGCCTGCTGGAAGCGCTCGACGATCTGCTCGCGGGTCTGCACGCGGTTCAGCCACAGGTTTGCGGTCAGCGTGATGCCCCGGAAGTGCGGCGCGACGTGCGGCATGAACTCGACCGCCACGCCCAGCTGTACGGACACCTCGCGCTCGTGCACGTGGTTGGTCAGCGCGTAGGGCATCAGATTGTCGGCCAGCAGTTCGACGTTGTTCTTGTCCGATGGCGTGGTACCGGCACCAGAGTAGCCGGACACACCGAAGCACTGCGGCGGACCCGCCAGCAGGTCCAGCAGCGGATGCACCGCCAGCTGCATCGCGGTGGCATAGCAGCCCGGGTTGCTGATGTGCTTCTGGCCGTTGTAGCGGCCGCGGGTCAGCTCCGGCAGGCCGTAGTACCAGCTGTTGTCGAAACGGTAGTCGGCCGACAGGTCGACGATGACGGTGTCCGGCTTCGCGGTTTCAAGCGCGGCCACGAACGGCGCGGCCAGGCCGTTGGGCAGGGCCAGGATCACCGCGTCCACGCCCTTGGCCGCCACCGCATCGGCGTCCAGGTTTTCGTACTGCAGCTCGCCCTGGAATTCCGGGTGGTGGTCGGACAGGCGCTGCCCGGCGCGCTCGCGCGAAGAGACGAAGGCCAGTTTCAGGCGCGGATGCGCGGCCACCAGCTTGATCAGCTCGGCGCCGGTATGGCCGCGGGCACCGACGATGCCCAGGGTAAAAGTCGAATCGTTCATGCGTGACTGTCCAGGCGGTACTGCAGGTGGCGCTTCACGCCCTGCCATTCCGCATCGATGATGGAGAAGATGACGGTGTCGCGCGGCGTGCCGTCGGCGTGCCGCTTGTGGTTGCGCAGCACGCCATCCTGCTTGGCGCCGAGGCGGGCGATGGCGGTGCGCGAGGTGACGTTGAACCAGCTGGTTTCCAGCACCACGCTGATGCAGCCCATGGACTCGAAGGCGTGCTGCAGCAGCAACAGCTTGGCCTCGGTGTTGGCGCCGGTGCGCTGCACGCGCGGCGTGTACCAGGTGTAGCCGAGGCTGAGCTTGGGCACGCTGGCATCCATGTCGTAGAAGCGCGTGCTGCCGATGATGTCACCGGCGGCGTCGCGGATCACGAACGGCAGAACCTTGCCTTCGGCGTGCGCCTGCAGCGCGGCCTGCACATAGTGCTCGACCTGCTGCGGTGACGGCACCTGGGTGTACCAGAGCTGGTCCAGGCCGCTGCCTTCGAGGGCCGCGCGCAGGCCGGGGACATGCTCAAGCTGCAGCGGCTGCAGCGCCACGTGCTGGCCGCGCAGGGTAGGCACCGTGTTCCACACGTCAGGAGGACTCATCGCTCACCCCAGCAGGCTCGGCGCGCGCTGGGCGCAGTGGTCGACATAGGTCTTGATGCGGTCGATGCCATCGGCACCGAACCAGAACACTTTCCAATGGTCCTGCTTGTAGCAGCCATCGGACTCGGCGTAGTAGAAGTGGTTGATCGGGTTGCCGTGGCGCGAGCGCCAGAACAGCTGCGGGGTCTCCTCCAGCATCACGTTCCAGACCGCGCGGCCCAGGCCTTCGCCCTGCGCATCGTCGAGCACGGCGAACTTGTCCAGGTACACGCCTTCGGCCTCGTCGGTGAGGATCACCGCGGTGCGGTAGTTCTCGCTGACATAGGCACGCAGCAGCCTGGTCTTTTCGAAGTAGTCCGGCACCAGGGTGCGGCCGAAGCTGGATTCGATCAGGCCCTTCAGCCGTGCCAGGTCGAGCTCGCTCCAGGCGGTGGCGCGCAGCACTTTCTCACCCTTGCGCACCAGCGTGCCCGAGCCCTTGTGGGTGAACAGTTCCTTGGCCAGGTCGGCCGGGCGAGTGATCGACACCGACGACTCCAGCGGCAGGCGGTCGAGCAGGTCCTTGATCTGTTCGATCTTCACCTTCATGCCGCCGTGGATCCACGGCTGCGCGATGAGGTGGTCGTACTCGGTGGACAGGTTGATCGAATCGATCACGTTGCCCGCCTCGTCCAGCAGGCCACCGGTGCCGGTCAGGAAGATGATCTTGTACGGCTGCAGCTCCTGCACCAGCTCGTTGGCGGCGAAGTCGGCGTTGACGTTGAGGATCTGGCCACCGGCGGTTTCACCCAGGCTGGTGATGACCGGGATCGAACCGGCACGCAGGCTGGCCTCGATCGGTGCCAGGTTGACCTTCTTCACCTCGCCGACGAGGCCGTAGGTGTCCACGTCCAGGTACTCGGCCTCGAACACGCCACCGGTAATCGAGGTGGCACGTGCGCCGTTCTGCTGCAGCGCCTCGACCAGGCGCAGGTTGGACTGCTGGAACACCCGGCGCACGATCGCCAGTGCTTCCGGCGAAGTCACGCGCAGGCCGTTCACGGTCTGCTTCTCGATGCCGGCCGCCGACAGCTCGGCATCCAGCTGCGGGCCGGCGCCGTGCAGCACGATCGGGGTCAGCCCGACTTCCTGCAGGAACGACAGCGAAGAGGTCAGCGCGTCGAGATCGTCGCGCAGCACCGCGCCGCCGACCTTGACCACGGCGAAGCGCTTGGCGTCCAGCTGCGAGAAACGCTTGAGGTACTGGCTGATCTCCTTCGCGCTGGCCATGCTGGAAAGCAGGCGCACGATGGTCTGGCGGGTCTGGCGGTGGGGCTGGAGGGCAGGAGACATTTCGGTTTCGTCACAGGCGGCGGTCGCCGCGTTGCAGTTCCGCCATGCCCGGGGCATGGCGGCGTTGTAGGGTCGATCAGGCGCCGGCGGCGATGATCCGGTGCACGGCGTGGGTATAGCGCTGCAATTGGTCCAGCGTCACGAACTCATCGGCGGTGTGTGCCTGGGCGATGTCACCCGGGCCGAATACCAGTGTGGTGTAGCCAGCGGCCGAGAACAGCGACGCCTCGGTCCAGAAATCCACGGCATTGCCGATCGGCAGCTCCAGCGCATCGGCCACGTCGCGCGCCAGCAGGCGGCGGTTCTCGGCCTCGGCGATGTCACCGGCGGGCAGGCTGGGACCACGGAACGTCTCGGTGAACACGGCGGCTTCCGGCTCGGCGAAACCGGCGAAGGTCGCCAGCAGGCCATCGATGTCCATCGACGGCAGCGGGCGGAACCCGAAGCGCACCTCAGCAGCCGGTGCGATCATGTTGGCCTTGATACCGCCTTCGACGCGACCGATGTTGAAGCGCAGGCCGGTCAGTCCACCGAAGCGCGCCGAGGCCAGCGATTCCACATGATCCAGCGCGCGATTGCCCCAGCGCATGGCCTGGTGCAATGCGCTGGCAGCCGCATCCTGCTTGCCCGACGCATGGCCGGCACGGCCGGCGAACTGCATCAGCACCGAACTGATGCCACGATGCGCCAGCACCGCTTCGCTCATGGTCGGTTCGGCCACGAGTACGGCTTCATACGGCAGGCCACGGGCCAGGAACGCGGCGATGCAGCGCGGGTCGTTGGCTTCTTCGTCGCTGGAGAACAGGAAGGCGGCATCGCCATCACTGGCGTTGGCCGCCGCCACCAGCGCAGCGGCGGCGCCCTTGATGTCACACACGCCCAGGCCGACCACGCGGTCGTCCAGGCGGCGCATCACATGCGGATCGGCACTCCAGTGCGGCGAGTCCGGTACGGTATCCAGGTGCACGTTGAACAGGTACTTCGGCGTCCCACGCACGGCGTACAGGCTGACCGCACCCGCGCCATGGTCGATCACCTCGACGTTGAAGCCGGGCAGGTTCGCGCGCAGGTAATCGAAGACGCCACCGGTGGTGATCGCACGCGGCGGGTTGCGGGTGTCGAAGGACACCAGGGCCTGCAGGTGATCGAGCGTCTGTTCAAGCATGTGTCTGAATATCCGTAGGGTTCGAAATCGGTAATGCCGGCCGCTGGCCGGCTCCGCAATGATCCGGCCGTGCCACGAGCCGGCCAGCGGCCGGCACTACCTTCCATCGACGCTGCGAGGGGGGGGGCCCCGG